>CAMVRW010000033.1 GCA_947169985.1 uncultured Butyrivibrio sp.
GATACAAAAGATCAAGCGGATCCTTGACGGCAGTTCTGAATCTCACGATAGAAAGTGCTCCTACCATACCAAGGGATATGACAATATTGGTACTGATGGCCAGGGTAACCATGCAGGTCAGCACAGTCATTCCTATAAGCGTAACTGCAAAGCTCTTGGAATACACTACCCCTGCATAGAAGCGCCTGTATATCAAGTAGATAAGCACCCCCAGGAAAAGAGCTATCACCAGAGATAATATGATCCCCAGGGCATCAGTCTGGCTGTAATTCTCAGCGGAAAGAATTGAATTTTTAATAAAGTCTTTAACGCTCATTTTTTTCTCCCATTAGTCCATCAATATTTCTAAAGGTTTAATTTATCATCCACATAGTACTCATTTTCGTGAAGGTACTTAGTCCTGTCACAACAGATAACATATTTTGAGGCGTTTACAAATTCGCTGCTCCTTGGCGGAAGCAACTCCCTCACCACCTGGGGAAGATACTCCGTATACTTCACCTCCATGATGAGCTTATCTGTGTCCATGGCTGAAAGTGCCGGCAGTTCACTGTCAAAGATATCGTAGCCTCCCACTGCTGCCCTCACTGCCTTGTCAAAAGTAACTCTCACTGTTCCTTCATCCAGAATAAAAGGCGTTCTGTTGTAATCCACTATCACCCTTGGCCGCATCATATTGCAGATACATTCAATGTAGAATTCCTGAAGGAGCTTTTGATCACTCTTTAAAAGAAATTCATAGTCACCCTCCAGGATCTTCTCAAACTCTTCTCTGGTGAGATTTGCCGATTCCTTATATATGTACTTGTCCTGTTTTTTCTTTCGCTCAAGCTTTATGCTGCTATCGGAATAATTGTAAATCCTGATACGATACTTTTTTCTGAAAAAGATGCCGTCCTCTTTTTCCTCATAAGCGCTGCCTCGAAGGTCGTCAAAGTAAAGACTTCTTATGACGTACTCTCCATCCTTTGCATGATCATCCAGGCTAAAATAGGGAAGCATCCTGCGCCTTATACCTTCGTATTCCGGATAGCTGATCAGGTACTTGAGCTCATGTCTGTATTTTTCCATATTCTTCACTCTACTACCGTATATCTTGTGATATTGCCCTTAGCATCTACGTAGATGCATAGTCTTCCATATTCCTTGCCCTGCTCTGTTTCGTAATAATCAAAAGCATCCTGGGTATATCCGCTCTCATTGGTTGCAGTAGCCCTGATAAAATACTGTCCCTCAGGAAGATCATCACCTCTAAAGGACGTCCAATTGCCCTCATATTTGTAGACAATGTCAGTACACTCCATATCCCTTGCCACAATGATCTTATAGGTTATATCTTCCTGATCAAAGTCATAGCTGACATCCCATGTATAGTTCACTCCCAGATTTACTTTTTGTGGTGTACCAATGTAAAACGGCATTGGCTTTTCCAGGGACTCAAGGTATTTCTGATAGTAATCATCAACCAGTGATGGTAACGCCTTTTCTACGATGTCATAGTTCTCAGGTGTCAAAGGTGCATATGTGATATCAGGCTCTGAATAAAGATAGGGTTTTACCACCTTTTCATAATTCTTAGTCATTGAAGAAAGCCTCTCTTCGCTAAGATATGACCTGAGATCATTTATCGCCTCATCCAGAGCCTGCCTGAATTTTGCTGACTTAAGGCATCTGCAAAAGAGGACATTTCCCCAATAGTTACTTACACCCTGGTCCCAGCTTCCGGCATCCTGATTATGCACGATCTCATTTTCTGTTCTTCTGAAAAAAGCATCCAGATCCCAGCAGTAAAAATACCAGGTATCCACATTCTGGGGACTGTATAGATATGTGTTTCTGCTCTGAGTATCAACATTTCCCGTCAGTATGTTAAACGCCATCCAGTAAGTCAGATTCTCCATATCAAAGTGCTTATCTATAACATCTTCAATAGGTGTTCCGTAGTCATTCACATCCTCAAGCATTGCTATGAGTTTTGTGTGATCCTCATTCCCTTTTATTTCAAGATACTTCTCAAATTCAGTCCTGTTATAGCCACTATCTGTATTTAACTTGATAGCATCTTCATATCTGAAGAATTCAAAGAAATTAATCTTGTATAAATGTCCCGTCTTATCCAGGCCGTGGTTCTTAAGCGCAGTCTTATTGAGCTGTTCAACCTGGGTGTATAATCCATAATCTTCAAAGCCGTCATCATAACCATCTGTAAGGTCATTGACATACAGATGAACAAAGTTGGTCCGAAGACTCATGAGCTGATCAATGCCAGCAAGAAGATCAAAGCCCATTTTATTGCGGTATCTAAGGCCGTCAGTCATGTGCTTATTCAACGCAATTGTGGTCTGGCCTTTCCAGCTTCCCTGATTTTCCTTAAGTTCTATCTTATAGTTCTTTTGATCATTTCTACTGGAGGTCTGCCCTCTGATCTGAACTATGGCGTTGGGCACAGTCTCTCCGTAGCCAAGACTTCCGGCGGGGATTCCCTTCTCATCTCCCACCTGCAAAAGAGCTTCTACCTTATACCTGTCTATTCCCTTTTCATCGTAGTAGTAAGCAGAATAGGTATTGATCTCTTCCCAGGTATGGTTGGTTCCTTCAGAGGCGTTACCCTGTCGCACCGTAAGATACATGGTCACCACTTCATTCCCATCGTCGTACAAAAGTTTCTTGTCACGAAGGTGCTTATTACTTACATCTGTTTTGACCACAACTTCGCTTATGGTAGAATCTGCTTCATTCTGGGCTTCCAGTGCCGAATAGCCGGAATACAGCTTACTACCTGCAATTAGTATTAAAAGTAAAAGCGCTATTAAGATGATTGCTCCAATGCCCTTCTTCATTTCTTTATCCTCATATAAAGCCTGGTTCCAAGCCCTCTCTTAGGTTCTACGTACATAGGCTGTGTACTTAAAATATGATACGGAAGTCTCTTTGTATATTTCATAAGTCTGGTTGTGGCATAGATCAGATAAACAATGCTTCCGAAGGCAAAGGCAAATCCATAGTACTTTGCTTCCAGAAAAACTGAAGCCAGTGAGCAGACAGTTGTAGTCACCGCAAAAACTATATTGGCCTTCTTGGCGTCCTCATAGGCAGTGAAATACATGAGCACAAGGGTCAGTACATTTGCCACAGCATAGGCGCCATATCCCACGCAAAGTATCCTGAAGTACCCTTCCATCAGAGCGTCAAATCCAAGGGGTAGTCTTTCCAGGATGACCAGCCCCACGCTAAGTATAAGGGCAGTTCCGTAGAACTGTCTTCTGGCGGTATATATCAGTTCATGGTCCAGTACTGTCAACATCTCTTTTTCCGCCTGCTCTATCTCTGAGATGGAACCCTGACCGTTGAACAGATCATAGTATTTCCTGTACTTGGGATATAGATTTACTTCCACTGATGCCACGAAGTTGATGGTGGTGATCAGTATGGTCATAAATGCAAAAAGAGCTGATATATCATGCTGGGGAGCTGAATAGAACAGCCCCGTTATCTTATGTCCAAAGCCGCTGAACCAGGCTATTACCAGATGTGAAAAGAGCCCTATGTTGGTTGTAAGGCCTATGACCATAAGGTCAGAATACTCATCAAACCAGGGAAGGAAGTCAAAGTGGTTATTCTGGGAATTAGGGAAAAAGCCATACAAAAGAGCAAAGTCTATGGACATCATCATTCCATAACCCAGAACCACGCTAAAGAGCATCAGCTCAATGCTTCCTCCAAAAATCATGCAGCCAAGGTTTGCCACAATAATTGCCGTCAGGATAGAAACCACATAGGAAATAAGAATTCCCCTGTAATCCTTGATGGCAGACAGATAGTTCATTTCCGTCCAGGCTGCCAGCAGGGTTGTAAAGAGCATCAGTGCCAAAAAGCCCTGAACAAAGTTAACTCCTGAAAAGAACAGGAATATCCCCCATAAAACTGCTCCGGAAGGGAGCATAATAGTCAGTATTCCCTCAAGGGAAGGTATTACGTCCTCTTCATTATGCTCATACAAAAGGTCCGCAACATATCTGGTCAGTACCATGGAAAAGATACTGCTGTAGATCATGGATGCCAGAAGGGAATAGGTAATTATGCTGGTCAGGGTTTCGCTCTCCTGCTCGGAAAAGCCAAAGCGCTTTGCAATGACCTGAATAGACAAAAGGAAAATAAAGCCAAGGATCATAGGACCTGCGGTCACCATACCTGTGTAACCGTACGCCCTGAGCTTTGACAAAACGCCTGTTGCCTTAAACAGCTTTTTTAACTCAAAACCTATTCCTGCCATATATCAGATACCCTTATAAAGTGCTGCATATCTCTTTATCATGTCCGGATGCTTAAAGTACTTCTCCACCCTCATCCGGCCGATCTCTCCCATCTCTTCCCGAAGCTCCCTGCTCTGGCATAGCTTGTCCATGGCATTTGCCAGGCCTTCTCTGTGCATCGGCGGAACGCAAAAGCCTGCTGTTCCAAAAAAGTCCCCCTCTTCACCGTCTATCAGCTGTCTGCAACAGCCAACGTCCGTTGTTACCGCAGGTCTCCTTGCTGCAAAGGACTCAAGTACCGACAGGGGCTGGCCTTCGGAAATACTGGTGAGGATGGTAAAATCTATTTTTCTCATGTACTCTATGACATTTACCTGGCCCACAAAGAGCACATCCTTAAGTCCAAGGCTCTTTACCAGGTCATAGCACTCCTTGGCGTATTCCTCGTCATCCGTTCCCCCAAGGATATGAAGCCTTGCGTTTTTCCTCATGCCACACAGCTCGTTAAAGGCGTATATCAGAGTCTTAACATCTTTAATGGGTGCAAGTCTGATAACCGCAGCTATATCCACATATCCATCCTCTTCCTTCAGCGGAATGTCGCAGAACTTGTCATAGTGGATCCCGTTGGGGATAACTTTGCACTTTTCCGGAGCTGCCCCCAGCTCCATCTGGATCTTTCCTGCATTTCCAAAAAGGCAGGTGATGAAGGTAGCTCTTTTATATATTGCATCTGAGAGCATGTAAAAGAATCTTATCCAGTGTCTTTTAAATGCCGGCGTAACCCACCTGGCTCTTATGATCTCCTCTTCTCTTTCTCTTGAGTAGATGCCGTGCTCAGTAAGGATTACATGCTTACCTGTTACGTAATGGGCAAGGGCTGCCAAAAGCCCTCCATAGCCGGTGCAGATGGTGTGATAAACCTCTGCTTCCGGGACCTTGCTCTTTATAATGTGAAGCACAGGAAGGAGCATAGATCTGATGGTGTGGAAGGTATCAGCAAATGCCACGTAAGGGTACTTTTCTCTGCAAAGATCCGTTAAGACATCCAGAAAATCTTCACTCATAAGAAAGCTTGCCGGGTTGTAATTCTTGTTCTGGAACATGTCAAAAAGGATGTCCCAGTCGGGCTTTTCACAGTCGATGAATTTCTTCAGTGTCTCTTTTTCTGCATCGTTTAATTTGAATCTGTCTCTTTTATTGGCTTTTATGGTAAGTGCTTCATCCAGGAAAACCTCATGGATCTCCGACACATTTTCAGGAAGCTCGTACTTGAACACGCCTCTGTCTGCAGATTTTGCCCCTATTACCCACAGAACAAATTCGTGCTGGGGCATTGCCTTTATGTAATTGTGCATCCAGGAGGAAACACCACCGAAGGTGTAGGGATAGCTTCCCTCCAAAATAAGGCATATTCTCATTCCTGCGCACTCCTGATCATAGTCACCCTTTGAGCCTGAGCCTTTAAGAGATAAAGAGTATCATTCAGCTTTACCAGTTCACCACCATAAGCGTTCTCTATAGTCCCGTCATTGTCGCGGATCAGGTAATAGCAGCTGTCGATGATTCCTTTACTGGAAAGAGATATGCTGTTGTCTTCCACGGTATAATCCGGAATCAGATTTACATATCTCTGGACAGCTCCTGCCACTTCAGATCCCTTAAGGTGTCTTATTTCTTTTCCAGATTCATCAACCCAGGTCATATAGTCATTAAGTCTGCCTTTTAGCACTTCCCAGCCGATGTTCGCGCCTCTGTCCTCATCCAGAAGGTCATCGGGATGCATGAAGTGGGAGCTTATGAAATGAAGATTGAGCTCTCCAAGGGCCGTTATCTTCATGTAGTCATCAAGGATACATCCGGAAACCACACGGGGTGTTTCCACAATTCCATCCTCAGCAACGGAAAACTCCTGCACGTATTCGTCCTGGCCTTCCAGGTAAATACTAGCGATACACTTGATCTGTGGAAAATCCACACCAAGCATTCTTCGTCCCTCATCAGAAAGGACATCTGAGGGTGGCACATATACGCTCATCTCCTGGCCGGGGAAAATACTGGAGGAGAATCGAATAAGTTCTTTTATTGACTCATTCATCACCTCATAGTTTTCCCAGGTCCTGTAGCCAAGCTCCTGTTTGTATTCAAAGTTATCAAGACACAGGGGCTGGTGATTGTAGCCGTGATAGCCCAGTTCGCCTCCCTGGTTTAGCAGCATATTTCCGTAGTAGTAATAATTCGAAGTGCTGTTATTGGCGGGAAGTTCGCCGCTGGTCTTATCCTGATAGGTCTCTATGATAAGTCCTGTGTACTCAATGTCGTGATCTTTGGCCATGGACAGCATGTCAGGCCACCACACTCTGGAATAGAACTCAGCTATTCCCATGTTGTAATCTCTTTTTACATACTCGCCATTCCCCGCCGGAACAGGAGATGGAAAATCGTCCAGGTAAAACACCGAGGCGTTGATAACAGGATAGATAAACACGTCATCCAAAAGGGTGTAGGCACTTGAATAAATCCCTCTGTAGGCCTTTTCTGTGTAGCCAAAGTTGCAGACCACAAAGCGCCCATCCTTGTAGTTTCTTGACCATACAAGGGGAACATTCTTTTCCTTGGTATGGGCATAGACCTTGGCCTTGGAATCCAAAACTACGGACAGGGCTGACTCATAGCCATCAATTATTGGATATGACATCTGAGCTCCCAGCATAAAGTTCTCATCGGAAACAAATTCCTCCACCAGGGCATATTCATCAGCGCAGCTCAGTATCCCCAGTTTTCCGGAAACAAAATTAAAGATATCTCCTTTGTATGGCGGAACTCCAAGAAGAAGCCGACCACCATTTCCTACCCAGTTTGTAAGAGTCAGGATATCTTCGCCTATTTCCTCCAGATTTCCTGTTGCCAGCACTATATCTTTATACTGTTTTATGAGTGTTTCAATATCCTCATGATCCTCGTCAAGGTCCACGCTCTCGTAGGGAACTCTCATATCTATGAGAATCTGATCGTAGATCCTGTAGGCCTTTTCGCTTGCCACATCACCTGACTGCCAGAGCAGGAGACATGTCTTTTCCCTCTTACTCTCCTTCATATGAGTGACGTTGTCATCTGTAAGAAGTGCAACCTCAGACGCAGTCTCTTCATACATGATTCCGATTCTTTCTACAAGGAGTACCGCGAAGATGAGGATAAAGCCTATCGCGATGGCAATGAGCTCGCGAAATCTCTTATTCTTCATGCACTGCTCTCCTTCTTGTGATCATCCCAAAGGCTGACCATATCACGGATTTCCTTGGAGTAATATCTTCCGCTGTTATTGACCTGGTTCACCATTTCCCTGATCTTTGATCCGGCTCCTGTCATATAGCAGTATCTGAAACGGAGCTTGAAGGTCTTGTCATCCTCAGGGAACAGTTCCTCCATCCTGTTAATTGCCTCGTCGGCGATAGACAGCTGTCTTGAAGATAAAAGAGCCAGTATCAGCTTTTCAAATATTTCCGGATTGGGGTCTCTGCTGACCTTTTCCATCAAGAGCTGCTGCAGGGTATTTTTCTGGATCTCAAGGAGCTGTCCCTGGATCATGTTGCTGGAGACGTACTGTTCCAGGAAAGTAATGTACTTATCAAGAAGTCCTTCTTTTTCAGGATCAAGTGCGTACTCGGTGCTGTACTCCTGAAGTCTTAGTTCATATTCCTTGGAAAGCTCCACCATTGCAGTAGTTGCATAGTGAACAACTTCAACGTCATCATTCATTCTTGCCTCGTTAATAACTGGCAGGTAATCTTTTGTGTCGCTCATGAGAACGTCCAGCATGACAGATCTTTTGGTGGCTGAATCATTCATCATAAGGGCATCCTGCAAAGGCACTACGTTGGCGCTTTCCGGAGCCTCAACAACGATAGTCTCCCCGGCTTCCATATTGCTGTGCATAACTTCCAGATCCTTGGTGTTTCGCCCAACTCTGTCCGTCCTTATAAGGAAGCTGACTATAAGCGCACTAATCAGGCCCCAGATTGGAATGCAGGCAATAATGACAAGCATCTGCTTATCAATGCGCAAAACATGCAGTCTCATCAGGAGATAGGAAAGTGCAACTATGAAGAAATGGACTAGAATGATAATCAGGGCAATCATGAAACTTTCTCCACAATGTCACAGGTAAGACCCATATCTCTGAATCTCTTAAGTACTATTCCTTCACTGCTTTCATCAACCTGAGCAGCAAGGAGGTAAACATTTCCATCACTTCCAAGTCCCACAATGTCGTTGTTTCTTATCTTGGACTGGAACATATCATCTATTTCACCAAGGCTCCTGCCCTCAGGCTTGATCCTGATGAGTCTGAAGCTGGTGAGCTTGTTGTCCATCATTTCTTTCTGAATCGCAAACTGCTGGATGAAGTATTCTGTCTTGGTAATACCTGTCCCTTCAATAAAGGTCTTGGCAGCCACAGCCTGCTGGTACTCCCATGCCTTAATGATGAAGTTCTCCATAAGTCCGCTGAGGATGCGGATAAGGTTTGAATAATAGGTACTGATCTGCAGATATTCCACCTGGTAGATCATGATAAGAACTGTTACAAGACCATCGTTTTTGATACCTGCCACATAGGTTGGATATCCTTCCCGAACATCGTTGTTAAACCAGATATCATTTTCCTGAAGGCACTCGATGACGCTTCTGTACTCATCCAGATTGATGGATTTTTTCAGCACCTGATTCATCTTCTCTGAGCACACGTTAAGTCTTGCAAATCGAGCCTTGGAATCGTTTATAGTGTATATGGCGATGGACTTATTATTCAGTACGTCCTCCATAACCGGAATGGATTCAGCAAAGATCTCCTCAGGCACTGTAGTACTCAGCTTTTTAACAACATCGAAGATACGTCCAAAGCCGTCTCTGCTGCCGATAAGATCAGCCTTATACTGATTCTTGTAATTCATGGCCTCCTGATAGAGCTGGGTGATAAAAGAGTTTTCGTCCTTTAAGGTCTCATTGTCTTCATTGACAAAAGCCATGTCCTCTTCAGTCTTTTGCTTGATGTAACCACAGACTGCAGCTGCAACCATAAGAAGAATAAATGCCACCCAGTTTCCCGGATCGTAGAATAAGAGCAGTGCATTGGTGCCCTCGAAATAATATGCCACTATCAGAGAAAGGATCTCTATAATAGCAGTCAGGGCGCCAATCTTCGTTCCATATACAAGCGACATAAGTATGACAAAAAGCATCCTTACGTCGATCATCTTGAACTGTACACTTCCGTTGGCAAGATAGTTATAAACTTCTACAAATGCTACACCTGCAATCAGCTCAAGGATCATGAAAGGTGTGCGGTTTAGCTTTAATCTTTCTCTTATTCTCTGGCTGATACTGGGCTTTTGATGGTACTCTTTCTGATACTCTCTGATAAAGCCTTCAAAATCCCAGCAGGCGTCCTGCTTTGCATACCAGCCATAGGTGGTTCTGGCCTTATCTTCACCATGTTCAATCTTTCCCTTGATACCGGATTTTGTAAGGGCAATATGGGCTCCCGGATAAAAATCCAGGATAACCTTCCTTATTTCGCCATAGGTTGTCCTGCCACCACTCTTTAAATATATTTCTTCAAAAGAGCTCTTCCTGTCTTCATCAATCGTCCAGTCGTCAAAAAGACGTGACAAAAACTCTGCAAGATCAGGCATCTTTAAAAAGTATGCCTTCTCATCTTCCAGGGATTTGATCTCTACCCACTCCTTGTTCTCCACCTGCTTTAGGATCTTGCACCAGTAATCGTTCTTGTTGCTTATTCCCATCAGGTACGGGCTGTAAACGATCTTCACGTCGATGTGGTAGGTTTCAGCATAGTATTTACAGATGTTTGCCGTGGAGCTGAAAATGATCGAATCGCTGTTATCAACGTCAACAAGCGCTTCGTCAGAAACTATATACAAAAACTGCTTTACGGAATGCTTCTGGCTAAGAGAAAAGACGCGCCTCAGCTCATCCATTTCACCGATTTCATTGGTGTTTTTGCACAGGGTTTTGGACATAAAAATGACTCTTTGAAACCCATAGGTATCAAAGAGTCTTTTAAATTTATCGCTCATTATGGGCTGCTTAAAGTAAGTGATGTTTCCATCCCTGTAGGCATCACAAAGCTCATCACAAATAACAACTGCATCATTTGCAAATGCAGTCTCCAATGTATCCTTTGTAAAATATGCTGTGTTGCCTACCAAGAGCGTATCCATCAGGCAAATCCCCCTAAAAGCAAGGCATTTTATCGTATACTATATTATAATATATCGTCAATCCTTGTGCCATGCTTTATGGTTTTTTCATTATTTGCCCGGAAAATATTTCATCAAAAAGAAATCTTGTTTTGCTCAGCCATAGAATTTGTGCACCTCTCCGCAGTATTTGCATCTTACGCTCTTTGCTTTTCCTGTAAACCTGATGTTATTGCCACAGGAACACTGAATCTCTAAGACCTGCTGTGGCTGTTGTGTTGTATCCGGATTACTGTTTTTTCTTCCGCCGCTTACCTGTTCAAGAGCTTCCTCCGTGAGCTTAAGCTCTTCAAGTTTTCTGTTTAAAATCTCTCCCATGGATCCATACCTCCTGCGTTATTTCATTATTCAACATAATTCTTTATACGAACCTTTCTGCACAGGGGGCAGCAAGGTCCGGGATCCTTAGTAATCCACCTTCATCATACAAAGGCCTTCAGGTCTTGCCATGGGTCCAGCTTTTGAACGATCCAGGGCCTCCAGGATATCCTTCATCTCTTCTGGTTTAATGTTTCCATAGCCCACTTCCAAAAGAGTCCCTGTCATGATCCTCACCATGTTCTGAAGAAAGCCGTTGCCATGGTAGTAGAACCTGATGTAGTTGCCACTCTCCTCGATCTTGATGGTATCAACGCACCTTACCGTGGACTTCTTCATCTTTTTGTTTCCACAAAAGCTCTTGAAATCGTGGGTTCCTTCAAGGTACTTGGCAGCCTCTTCCATAAGCTCCACATCCGGCTTTTTCTCAAGAATAGTCACATATTTCCTGTCAAAAACAGGCTTTGAAGCTCCCACCCAGCAGGTGTAGCGATAGGTCTTTCCTATGGCATTGAACCTGGCATGGAATCTATCTGAGCATACCCTGACCTCGTTTACACTGATATCGTCCGGAAGATATTCATTCATATAATCCCGGATCTCTTCCTCAGTCATGTCTGTATCAAGAAAAGCATTGGCCACCGTTGCCCTGGCATGAACTCCTGAGTCAGTCCTTCCTGCCCCAATAACGGTTACCGGCTTATCCTCCGGAGCATTTGTCATCCTTGAAAGAACCGCCTCAAGCTTTCCCTGAATGGTCATATCCTGGGTAACCTGTTTCTCCCAGCCATAGTACCTGGTCCCATCATAACTTATGATGAATTTATAGTTACGCTTCATGAATTATTTAACCTTTATCTTCACAGTAATGCTCTTTGCCTTACCATCTCTTATAGCCTCAGCATCCTTGCCTGTAACTACTCCTTTGTCGAAAGACCTGGAATCACCCTTTTCGAACTTGACTGTGATCTCCCCTATCTCATACTTGCCTGGGATAACATCCTTCTTGGAATCCATCACGTAGGTGAGCTTTGTATTTGATAAAAGAGTGCTCTCCACTGTGTACTTACCCTTTTCCTCCATGATGAGATACTCAGGGATTGCAGGCTGTGGAGTGAAGGCAAGCTTGCCATCAGCAAGGCTGAAGATGCTCTTCCCAAAGAACATGAGCTTCCACATGCTGATAAACTCAATGGTTGATCCTGAAAGCCTTGCAACAAAGCCCTTTCCGTGGATGTCACTGTTGGGGTTCTTGCTGCTGGCAATGAAAGAAGAATTCTCCAGTGTACTTCTGCCGTACTCCTCCTTGTCAAGGAAAGGAATTGCCTGATCCTTAAAGTCCTCAAAGAATTCCTTATATAGACCGCTTCTGATAAGCTCAAGAAGGTACTTGTACTCCATGTGGAGCCAGATTGACTCATTCTCAAGCCATCCGGGAGTGAAGGACTTGCATCTTCCAAGCTCAAAGCTTGCGTTCTCAAGGGAAGCATTTACCTTGTACATAGAAAGCTTCTTGTCGTACAGGTCGCTGGCCTTTACTCTGTCATAGATCTTTTTCTTCTCTTCATAAGTGTTGTCAAGCTTGAAGAATCTTACAGGTCCCTCAAGGAAGTAAGGTACCATCTGAACCTTGAAGCGCTTTGGCATAATGCCCTCTGAAGTCTTGTCATACTCAGGAACGTCGTAGGTAAAGTATGCAGGAGAGATACCCTTTCCAAGGTCGAAGGCCTTTGAAACACCAGCCTCCAGTCTCTTTGCCATAAGGCCCAGGATCTCAATTGCATCTGCTGCAGTGATCACCTTAGTTTCACCGGAAAGCTTGTCGTAAACCTTACTTCTGTAGCTCTCCTTAGCATCGTTTCTCTTATTCCATGCATCCATATCTGAGTCAAAAGACATTTCGATGGTCTTTAGCTCTTTTGCAAAATCCACAGACTCTGCTGGAAGAACGATGTCTCCGCCAAACTTGGAAAGAGCGTCCTTTGTGAATCTGATCATTCTAAGGAGCTCATAGGTCTCATTCATGGATGAGCCAAACATTCCTGGCATTCCGTTAAGGGCATCGTACCAGCCTGGCTTTCCACCTTCCATCTCAACGCCCATGCCCTCAGCATCAATTGCTGCAAACTTGCAGGCGCTCATAAGGAAAAGCTTTGACATGAGATTCATCTCGATATCCTGACCATTCTTATAGGTCTCAAAGCATCCAGCCTTCTGAGCATTATCTCTATTTACGAGATAGTTGTACTGACGAAGTCCTCCCTCCGTCTCCTCATATCTCTTTGCTCTTGGAAGGATCTTAACCTTCGCCTCAAAGGACTTAACCTTTGTATCAAGAAGCAGCTCTTTTTCCTTGTCAGGATAAACCTCCAAAAAGTCCTCAATGAGGTCAAGGTTGTAATCCCAGTGATCTGACCAGTAACCTTCGCCAAAGTCGCCGTTGATGGTCTCAGAAGCCTCCTCCATCACAGCCTTGAATTTCTTATCCAGCTCCTTATCAGAGATACCTCTGTTACCATCCTTGATTGCAGAGATCAGCTGTCCGGGAGTAAATGGCTGCTTAAGCACAAGTCCCTTAAGAGCTCCTTCAGGAGCAGTAAAGGTCAGCTGCTCAATCTTGAGAGGGTTGTAACCATCCATCTGGATAAGATTATAGAATCTCTTTATGTTCTCGTTCTGAACAATTGGGCTAAAGAAAGTGTCGCACCTTCTGTTCTGGTTAACATCTCTGAAGTTACCATTACCCTGTGAGTAGAACTCCGGGGACATGGAGAAGTAGTTGTAGTCTCTCTCCAAGTCTCCATGCTTTCTGGAATATACATAGAAGGTATGTCCGCCGGGAAGAGCTATTGGTGTGCCTCCCCTTAAAACATTGTCCATATAGTTGTATCTGCAATAGTCGTCAAAGACCTTGTTGGCAGTCTTTGTGGCAACTGCATCTGTCAGCTTGTCAGTGAGCTTTTCTGCCTCTTTAAGCTTATCCTCAAAGAACTTTCCATCAATATCTCTGGTGAGGAATTCATCAAAGATGTCCTTGCTTCTAACCTGGCCAATGAGTTCATAAAGAGTCATGCTCTTTCCGGGAGCCAGCTCTCTCTTATCTGCAAAGAAGCATGAAGGGAACTCGTTGGATACG
>CAMVRW010000034.1 GCA_947169985.1 uncultured Butyrivibrio sp.
TAACGTCGGGAGTAACCACATATACCCTTCTACACCATCAGCCATAATCGCATCTTCGGCGCTAGGATATGCCTTACAGTCATACTCTTTAGCAAAAGCTTCGCATTTGTCAGGATTTCTGGTATAGCAGGATACAATCTTATGTTTTCCGCTTGATAGAATCTCTTTTGCCACCTGATTCGCTAACGTGCCCGTGCCAATGAAACACCATCCGAACTTTTTCATATTTTCCTCCCATCTACATTCGTGTTTGTATTTACAGTTTCATCCGAAGAGAGCTTTACCCATGTCGATCTTTAGTATTTTTAAATCTTCTTTCGCTTCTTTAAATACTGGTATGATCATCCATGCATAAGTCTTGGGTGCTGTACATCAATCCCCAGGGGATTAACAAGATATTCTGTTCGTAGTCTGATTGCCTTCATTTTCTTATATCTCCATCAAAAGCCGCGCCCTGGTTATTTGCTTTTTCCTGCACATTAAGAGCTGCTATTACAGCTTCATACATAGGCTTTGCTTCAGGAGCCTGAACCAGCATCTCCGTAAGAGTCATGCCCATGGCATATCCGATCATCGGATTATCCAGCATTCCCGGAGCAAACTGTTCAAACATGTCCTTTGCAAGCTGATTCTGCAATATCTCGCCAAGAGTGCTCTCCATGCTGTATCTCTCCACAGTCAGATCCGTATCAGTAGCATAGTCGAACTCATAGGTTCCGGAACCAAGCACCTTAGTCTCAGTCTGCTCAGGAAGGGTCAACTCAGCCGTAGTATTAACCGGAACAACAACCTTAACCTTTATCCTTCTATCTTTGCAGCTCACATGACTCTCTATGGTTCCGTACATGGTTTCAAAAGACCTGTCGAAAGAATAAATGCCCTTCACCAGCATCGGCTTTACCCTGAATCTCTTGTATCCGGGCTCAAGCTGCTCGATTCCACTTATCTTCCTGAACATCCAGTCTGCGATCGAACCATAGGCATAGTGATTAAGAGAGTTCATTCCGGACACATCAAAGTCACCCTCCGGTGTGATGGAATTCCATCTCTCCCAAATCGTTGTTGCCCCCTTATTTACGGCATAGAGCCATGAAGGATAGTCCTCACGCATGAAAAGAACTGTTGCCAGATCATGAGCGCCGTTCTCGGAAAGTACATGGCAAAGGTATGGAGTTCCTACAAAACCTGTCACCAGGTGATTCTTGTGTGCAGCTATATTTTCAACCAAAGCATCAAGGATTCGCTTTCTGTCCTTTTCTCTTGCCAGGCCGAAGAAAAGAGATATCACTGCCCCGGTCTGTGTCTCACTTACGATACGTCCTGTCGAGGTATAATACTCACTCCTGAAGGCTTCAAGGGTCTTTTCATAAAGCTTAGAGTAGCTCTTTTCGGCATCGGAATGTCCGAGAACTTTGGCTGTCTTTCTCACAATATCGGTCACATACAGATAGTAAGCATTTGCTATAAGATACTTGTCTGTCGCACCGGTCCTGTCAGCCATCTCCTCCTTATCCAGCGCAAGCCAGTCACCGTACTGAAAGCCGGTCTGCCAAAGGCCGTTATCGCCGCAGTGATTCCTTATATGATCAACCCATTCATGCATGCACTGCCAGGAATCTGAAAGAATCCTTGTATCGCCATAGGTCTGATAAACAGCCCATGGAATGATAACAGCTGCATCCGACCAGGCTGACGAACTGTAGGAGCCCAGTATATCCGGAACCACATGAGGCACACCCTTTTCAAGAGATGACTCGGCACCAATATCCTTCATCCATTTGCTGTAGAACCTGGCTGTGTTTCTGATCTCTGAAGCAGTCCAGCAAAAAACCTGGGCATCTCCCATCCAGCCGAGCCTTTCGTCCCTCTGAGGGCAATCTGTCGGAACATCAAGGAAGTTATCCCTAAAGCTCCAGGTCACATTGCTATAGAGCTGATTGACCTTCTTATTTGAGCACTCAAAATCTCCGATCTCTTCCATATCAGAGTGGATCACCAGAGCTGTGAACATGTCCTCTGTGAGATCCTCAATGCCTTCGATCTTCGCATACCTGAAGCCATGGAAAGTGAATTTAGGTGAAAGAACCTGCCTCTCTCCATTAAGCACAAACGCATCTATGGACACGGCTTTTCGCAAAGTTTCAGGATAAAAGACTCCGTTCTTATCCAGGGTCTCAGCATGCTTAACTGTTACCTTCTGCCCTTTTTTGCCCTTTATATTAAGCTCAACAACACCTGTAAGGTTTTGCCCGAAATCCACAAGCTTATTGCCTTCGGGATCTGTAAATATCTTTACGGGTTTAAGCCTCTTTGTTACCCTGACAGGCTCATTTTCCTGGGCAACAAGGGTCTTTGGATCGAACTCCGTTACTGATACCTTACCCTCTGCAAAATCAGCTTTTGTGGTATCTACCGACTCTCCCATATAGATCTCACTTGATAGAATCTGCCCTTCTCTTACGCCCCAGTTCTCATCAGTAAAGATCTTGTCGCAGCTTCCATCCTCATAGAAAACGTGAATCTCAGCAAAAGCAGCAACCCTGTCACCATAATTATTGGGCTTTAGAGTGAATCCAAGGATGCCCTTATACCATCCGTTTCCAACTGTGATCTCAACGAAGTTTCTTTTATCAATAAGCTCAGTAATATCATAGATCTGATACTGAAGCCTGTTCTTGTAGCTGGTCCACCCGGGAGCCATTCTCAGGTCTCCTGCAGTCTTTCCGTTTACGCTCATCTCATAAACGCCGTAGCTTGTGACGTAGGCAACAGCTCTTTTAACCTTTTTCCTGGTAGCAAAAGAACTGTAGAACACAGGACAGCTCTTGTTATCCTCTGACAAGTCGTGGGTGATCATGCGCGCCTGAAAGCTTGCAGGGTCAAATATACCGGTAACGAAACCGCCTTCAATCTCGCTTTTTTCATCATGATTGTCGCAGGCTTCCACGTGAACACTGTATGCCGTCTCATCTAAAAGAGCATCTCCCGCATACTCCACATGTATTGATGCATCTGACTCTATCAACTTGCTGTCCCAGACAGTGTTTCCGCTATCAGATTCAGTGACAACAATGCGATAGTTCTTCTGCATGGTATCGGTCCTGCCGGACTTAAGTTTCCAGGAAAACCTTGGATTTTTTACTGAAAGTCCGAAAGGAGCCCTGTCATATTCTATTCTAAGATCATACAAATTCATCAGATTAATCCCCTCACCATCCTGACTACTCTGGTTGCGTTTATCTCAAGCTGCTTTCTGTCAAGAGTTCCGGCTTTAAGCGCATTTAAAACATTCTCATAGTCCTTCTTGCCACCGGGCATAAACAGGTCACCACCGGCCTTTGCCACTTCATTTGACAATGAGTTTCTGTAGATGGAGTTCTTGCTGTCCATCATGCTCATCACCCAGTCGGTCATAACTATTCCATCAAAGCCGAACTCACAGCGAAGAATATCTTCTATAAGCCCTCTGTGCTCGGCTGTATGTGTGCCATTTAAGAGGTTATAACTGGTCATCAAAGCGTGAGGCTGTGAAAGCCTTACACAGATTCCGAAGCCGCGAAGATAAATTTCTCGCATTGCTCTCTCACTCACATGGGAGTTGTTGCAGTAACGGTTAGTCTCAGCATTGTTGGCTGCGTAATGCTTGATGGTTGTGCCACAGCCCTTGTGCCTTTGAACTCCTCTGGTGATGGCCGCTGCCATAAGTCCCGATACAAGCGGATCCTCTGAATAATACTCAAAGTTCCTTCCGCAAAGGATGCTCCTGTGGATGTTGAGCGCAGGAGCAAGCCACAGATTGATTCCCATACGCTCCATCTCATCTCCGACAATATCGCCAAGGCTCTCAGCAAACTCCACATTGAAGCTCTGTGCGATGGCTGTGCCGATGGGTATCCTGGTTGCAGCGTGTTCCTTTATAGTTACTCCCTTTGGGGTTTTGTTTCCGCCGGTTAAAAGATTTGCTATGAATCTGGCCATCGGGCCCATGGCTTCCTGCATGCTCTCGGGGATCATCCCTGCTCCGCCTACACCGTGAGCACCCTTTTCATCCTCGTAGTACTCAAGGGAAAGCCTGAGTCCCGCAGGTCCATCGGCCATGATAAGTGGCTTAATGCCTTTGTTTTCAAGCAAAGAAGTAGTCTCACCTGCTGCTCCTGCCACATGAGTTGCAGCATTCCCGATTATTGAAAGGCCCTTGGCATTTGGGTCAAATCCACCGATTTCCAAAAAACACAGTTCCTCATCCGAAAGTTCTTTTACCTTATCATCAATCTCATATTCCCTGTCAAAAGAAACTTCGCCGCAGGAGAAGTCTTTTGCATCAATAAGGATTCTCTTAGCCTTAGCAGGAACATTCCCCCTGTCAAAGGAAGGCGCTGTAATATCTTTAAATCCAGGATCGCCAAGGCAATTCTTTGTCTTAAGAACAGTAACTTTCTCATCAAGGCCGGCCACACATATGACCTCAGTATTTGCGCTGCTGTTTCCGACTCTTACGATATATTCACCCTTTTCAAGAATATATGAGGCGCTCTTCTCGTCATAAGAAGAAAGGTCTTTAAGGTCAAAAGAAATCACAATCTCTTCCTCTTTACCCGGTGCAAGAAGACCTGTTTTTGCAAAGCCTGCCAGTTCCTGATATGCCTTGGGAAGTTCCCCTTCTGGGAGTGTCACATAGGCCTGAACAACCTCTTTTCCTGCGGCAGATCCTGTATTCTTTACAACAGCTTTGAGGGTGACTACGCTGCCTTTCGCCTCTGCGTCCTTACAGCTGATTTCAAAGTCTGTATAAGAAAGTCCAAAGCCAAACGGGAAAAGAGCCTTATGCCCAAAGGTATCAAAATACCTGTATCCCACGTAAATGCCTTCTTTGTATTCATTGTCATTGAAATCGCCAAATGTGCCCTCAGCTGAGTATTCCTCAAAAGCTGCCCAGGTTGTGGTCAGCTTCCCTGAAGGATTCTGTTTGCCTGTAAGAATGTCGGAGAGCACTTTTCCCATGTCAGAGCAAAGCTGTGACAAAATGAGAATGTTTCCAACTTCCATAACCGGTGTAAGATCCACCGGCCCGCCAACATTAAGAACCAGCATGAATCTGTCATATTTCTTATTTAAAGCAATGATGTCCCTCACTTCTGATCTTGTGAGTTTTACATCGCCTTCTACGACCTTCCTGTCGCTCCCCTCTCCGGAGTTTCTTGAAAGAACATAGATGCACACATCACCGCCTTCAGCATCAAGAGCCAGTCCGTGGCAGGGCTCCAAAAGCTCTTTTCCCATTAGATACATGATGGGGTTTTCATGCTTCTTTTTGGCTTCCTTCTTAAGAGTCTTATAGTACTCTTTCTTGGCGGTTTTCCTCACCTCGTCATACTCATCAAGCCACTTCTTTGTGGTGATCTCAAAGCCCTCTTTTTCCAAACCTTTTTCAATCGTATATGAAAATCTGGTGTTGACTTCTCCTGACCCGGTGCCACCCATGATCGTATAGCGCATACCTGAGCCGTAGGCTGCTATTTTGCAAGGCTTCTCTAAGGGAAATTTCCCGTTCTTTTTAAGAAGCACAGTGCACTCGGCTGCGTTATCCAGTACCAGATTTAAATGATCATTTTCATACTGCTGCATATTTACACCTCTTCCATAAATGGTTTTTGAGGCGGAATTTCACCGCCTCAAATTTCCGTATCACTTATTAGCTTTTCTTTTCGCGATCTCTTCTCTCATTGAAGGAAGCTTAGCCTCAAGGTCAAAGTAAAGAGTAAGAATGAACATTACCACAAACAGTAAAAGTGGAATGTAGATACCAAAGGTAAATACTGCCTGTCTTACTGCAGGTGTAGTAACCTCTGCAAGGCCATCGTAGCTTGCAACTGCTAGGCACCAGCCTACAAGTGACGCCCCGAGACCGGAACCGACTTTTCCGCCAAATCCACTTGCTGCATTACTTGTACCAACCATCTTCTTACCGAATTTATACTCATTGTAATCGATTGTCATGGCAGTCATAACACCCATAAGGCACATCATAGGGATGTTAGCAAATGTTGCAAAGCATCCAAGGATTGTGTTGTACCAGAAGGCTGATGGATTTATGATACGAAGTGCTGTAGTAACCATGCCGATAAAGAATGAAACCTTAAGCGTTCTGGTTACGCCAAGCTTCTTGATCATAGGACCAACAGCGATAAATCCGATCAGTGTAGGCAAAAGACCAACTGCACCGAGAATACCGGTCAGGTTGTCGTCGCCGTAGATAAGCTTGCAATAATAAGCTCCTGAAGATCCGCTTATACCATAAGAGATATTTGACATAACACCCATGATAAGGATCATTACCCAGTACTTATTGCGGAAAAGGTTTCCTAAAGCTTCCTTAAACGGAACCGGCTCTTCATCATCCTGCTGATCTGCAGGAAGTGCTTCTTTTCCGGTCTCAACAGCGCACTCTCTTGCCTTCTTGTAACAGATAAGAAGTGCAAGAACTACCATCAGTCCAAAGCCAACCCCAACCTTGATCCAGGCTGCCTGATCACCGCCAAGCATGTTAGTGATAGGAATGATTCCGATAGCAATTACCATTCCTGAAACATAGCCGGCTGCTGCACGCCAGATTCCCATGTTGCCTCGCTCTTCCTGGCTGTTTGTCCTCACAACCAGAAGCGAACCGTATGGAATAGCGATTGCTGTATAGATAACTGCAGTTAAAAGGATGTTCGTAACGAACATATAAGCTATCTTAACATAATCCGAAACACCCTGTGGCACCGTAAAGAGCATGATTAGTATTACCAGAGCCGGAATAGCCATCTTTAAAAGCCATGGTCTGTATTTCTCTTTTCCGGGCTTAGTATGGTCAACAATGTTTCCCATGATCACATCTGTGAACGCGTCAATGATCTTACAGATAAAGAACACTGTTGCAACAGCACCCGCAGCTACCGCAGCCTTATCTGTGTAGAAGTATGTCAGCTGTCCGACAAGACCTGACATTGAATTAAGGGCGAACTGTCCCAAAGAGTCCGCAAAATAATCTCCCTTTCTCATTACTTTCTGGACACCGGATTTATCGAGTCCAAGTGGTTTCTTTGCCATTTCTTTGTATCCTCCTCTAAATATCACACACAGTACATCTCTTTCTTTATTGACATTGTAGTGTATCTGTAGATAATATTATTGCATGCACGTGAATTTATTTGTAATTAGGTGAATTATAATGGCTGGAAAAAGAAAAATCGAAGACTTCCTAAATCTTCTATACAACGTGGCATATATTCCTGTCCACTACTTCAGGAAAGACGAGCTTATTATGGCATTCCCTGCAAATGAGCTGCCGGTGGACTTTATCTCTGCATATAAGGGGCTTCTTACAGAAAGTAACGAGAATGTCAGTTTCAGATCCACAGAAGACTTTCTCTTTTTAGGAATAATACAGAACTTTAACACCGGTGAAACCATAATCGTAGGACCTGTAAGCAATGTCACAATAACCTCTGACATCATCGATCACATGATAAAAGAGTACTCTCTGCCTGTGGAATACAAGCTGGGAATAGAGGAGTTCTATCGCAAGACTCCTCTGTTTTCAAACTCTCAGTTTTTCAATATCCTTGCCCTGATCAACAGGGAACTGAATGGCGAGACCATAGACATTATCTCCAAGTTCAACGTATTTGATCAGGGAAAAGAGAAAGCTATCGGGCAAAAGCATACAAGAGAACTTGTGGATATCAAGGAAAATGAGCGTTTCCACAATACGTATCTCTTTGAGAAGGAATACTACGGATACATTCAGCGAGGTGACGTGGAAGGCCTCAAAGCATTCTTCAAAAATGCGCCAAGGATAACTGAAGGAAAAGTGGCGGGTGACTCACTGCGCCAGGCCAAGAACATCTTTATCAGCTCCATCGCCATCATCACCAGAAAAGCTGTTGAAGGCGGACTGGATGTGGAAACAGCGTATCTTCTCTCCGACTCCTATATCCAGGAGGCGGAAAAGATGACGGACTCTGCGGCCATCACATTCCTTAATGCCACGGCAGCTATGGACTTTACCAAGAGAGTTTCGGAAGCAAAGATTCCTTCCGGAATGCCCATTGATATCTACAGGGCCATCGAATATATCTCCAATCACGTCAATCAGGACATCTCTGTAGAAGAGATTGCTGATCACCTTGGCATGGAGCGAAGCACCCTCTCCAAGAAATTCAAGAGAGAACTGGGCTTTAACATCAGCTCTTTTATCATGAGAAAAAAACTGGAGGAAGCCAGAAGCCTCCTCCACTACTCTGATCGCTCCATAAGTGAGATCAGTGAATATCTGTGTTTTTCTTCCCAGAGTTATTTCCAGAATGTTTTTAAAAAGAAATATGGGATGACACCCAAGGAGTATAGAAAGAGCATATCCTAAGCAGTCACCTTACTGACCTGACTCTTAGCAACATGATTCTGCAGCTTTTCTTAAAAGGATCTCCTCCTGCTCCTTATGTATATCTCTTTCAACGTTCAGGCCGACAAGGAGCAGTGCACAGATTATTCCTGTTATGGCCTCAAGACCCACAAAGAAAAATGTGATCACATTCTGGGTCGCGGCATTCTGAATAACAGAAGTAGTCATTCCCGTAACAGCATCAAAGGAAGGCGCCACATATCCTGTAGTGCTCAGGCCCAAGTTAAAGACTCCTGTAGCAATCCCGGCTGAAATCGTAGTGATGATAGAATATACCGACATAGCCATTCCATCACATCTAAAGCCATTCTTCCACTCAAGGTGATCAAGCACATCAGCAAAAAGAGCCATAAAAACATAAGCTGAAGGCAGTGCGCCAATATTCTTTATGAACTGTCCTCCAAGAACGATCGGAAGGCTCTTTGGCGCTATAAAACAGATAATACTTCCTATTGAGAGAAGGATGAATCCTAAAACCGTCGTATTCTTTTTTCCAAACTTATTTGCAATCGGCCAGACGGCAAACAGCCCTATTCCCATCGGAAGCCCACCTACAACCGAAACCAGCGTCTGTGTATAGCCATCATTGTAGGCTCCCAGAACGTTGTTGCAATAATAGACAAGCGAAGTGTTCTTAAGCTGCGCTGCTATAAGATTAATCGTAAAGTATGCAAAGATCAGAATACTGTACTTGTCCGAAAAGATAGCTTTCAGCTGCTTTTTGCTGCCCACTGCCTCTTTCTTTGTGTTCCCCGAATCCTCCAGCGTAATGCGTTCCCTTGTAAAGTAATACTCCATGATAATGAGCGGGAATGCCAGAATTGATAAGGTTGAAATGGTAATAAGCCAGAGCTTTTGATTTACTCCGATCACAGGCAGGATAACAGCCGGGAAAAAGAGCGCTCCCAGGATACCCGTCATCATGGTTGAAGCCACGTTATTCAGCACAGAAAGGCTCCCCCTCTGTTTAATATTTCGCGTTGACAGGGGAACCATCAGACTGTGACTCATATTAAAAAGATTAAATGCCAGACCGTAATATAGGTTAAATGTAAAGATCACCCATGCTATCTGAATGGTCTGATTACTGCTTGGAACTATGCATAGCAGTACTCCGCTTATCAGTATCAATGGCGCCGACAAAAGAAGCCATGGTCTCGCCTTGCCTTCCTTTGTCCGGGTTCTGTCTATGGCCCTTCCGATAAACAGATTTATAAATGCACTCAGCACCCTTGATATGATCGGAAAAACTGCCAGGAAAACACCTCCCCAGACAGTTGTCAGCTTCAGAACATCCGTGTAAAAGACATTCAAATAGGTTGCCAGAATGCCGTTTAAAAGTAGCGCACCTGAAGGAGCCAGCAGATATCCCAGTATCCGCTCGCTTCCTGTAGTATCTTCACTCTTTATCCTGGAGGATAAAAGAGGCTTTTCAAAAATCCTGTTAATCCTTGTAACCACCCGTTCTTCTCCCAATTTGTTATTGTATTCCAGCAGAAATTACTTTCCCCTCATACCTCCAACTCGCTTACTGTCTTTGGATACTCGCGGATCTCGTCCTCATCATGAAGAGGATTCCAAACCTGAGCAAAGAACTTGTCCTTCCTAGCTCTCATTCCATAGTTCCAGGACTTTCTCTCGCACTCGTCGCACCAGTGTCCGCCCTCAAGGATCAGTCTTGGGCTTCCTTTGAAGTGATGCCCGAACTGGCAGGTAAACTCAAGAGGAGTCTTCCAATCTCCGGTCTTCATTTCTGTAGAGTCGCAGGTACCGCCCCTGAACTTTGCAGCACCTTTCATATCTTCCAGCGTCAGCTCTGATTCAGGCTTACTCTCATCATAGCCATGGTCGATGTGGACCACCTTATCCCAGTCGGTAAACTCTTCCATCTCACTGACCTTTTCAGGAAGTGCTTCCCAGGCCTTTTTGCTTCCCCAGTAAGCATCGATGTGATCTTCCATATTGTTATCAAGCCAGTGCTTGGTGCCATGCTCTGTATCGAGGAGTTTCTTGAAGGTACCTTTGATGATGGTGCCCATGAGCTTTTGTCCGCCAGGGAACTTGGTGATGATCTTTCCTGCAGTCTTTGCTCCGCCAAGTTCCTTAAGATATGCGTCATAGAAGTATTGCATGGAGTCACTTCTGAAGTGTAAATAATTCTCGAGCTTACCTGAATCCAGATAATACTGACCGTGAAAGTTTCTTGTGGCATACATCTTGGGATCAATTACCGGGTCAAGGCTCTTAAATCCCAACTCCCCATACATAGCTTTGTACATATCAAGTGTGCTGACACGACAGCTCTCTCCGCCACCGATGTTATAGATGTGTCCCCAGAAGCTTTCATCAAGACTTCCATCAGCATCAAAGGCTGCAAGATTTCTCATTGCTCTTCCACTGTCTCTGTCTGAAGCATATTCAAGTACGTTATAAATGCAGTTGTGGAACTGGATGGCGTCTCTGATCTTTGCCATGGCAGGTCCCATGATACCTGTCTGACGAAGAGATACCCAATACTTAAGCCCGCTCTCGATAACATGGCGCTCTGCTGCAATCTTAGATACCGCATAATAGTCAAACACGCTGGGCTTTATTGGGTCTCCGACTCTTCCCCAGTGAATGGGTGGCATGCGGTCTCCTGTTTCTGCTACTGTTCCGATATAAACAAACTTATAGGTATCTTTCTTACCACATTTTTTAATAGCCTCTGTAAGGTTCACTACCGATCCATAATTTGTCTTCATGGCTTTGTCAGGATGGTAATCTGCCTGCGGTGAAACCAATGCTGCTATATGAAGAACTATGTCCGACATTTCAACGCACTTTTCCACATCGTCTTTATTAAGTAGATCCCCATATACTATTGTTAGTCCCTTTGTTCCCTTATAAGTGTCAAAAAAGTCATGATTTTTTTCTGTATCCCTGTCAAAAACTATAAGGTCATATTTTTTTCCTATATCCGGGAGCATCTGCTTAAAGCTCTCAGAGCCCATTCCTCCGCCTGCTCCTGTCATAAAAACCACAGGTCTTTTCTTATTTTTCATTTCATTGCTCATAATCTATACCTCTTTTCTCAAATCCAGAATGATCCATTAACCCCGTCCCGGGGGATCATTTTCCTAAATCCATGACTAGTCCGGTCTTGGGAATGCCATGCTTATTCTCGAACCTAAACAGTCCCATGGTCCCCCAGTCTTCATAATCCGCCGCCCAGTAACGTACACCAATGACGCCGTGGGTCTTGCCCCAGTCGATAACATCTCTGAACATATTTGCCTGTCCCTCTTCTGTATTGTGATAGCCTTTTACAACTTTGTTCCAGCCGGCAAATGCACCTGACATCTCGCCTGAAGGATATGAGAACTCTCCTACAAAAACAGGAAGTCCACACTTGTTGTTTATTGCCATTACTGTCTTCTTAAAAAGAATCATCGAATCAGCATACATGGACGGAGCGCTTGGATAAAAGCTGATTCCTGCTGTATCCATGGCATATCCATTTTTTTTCATGCAGTTGAAGTATCTTGCACTTGCCCCCGGAGTCATTACAACCGTTGCTATATGAGTTGAGAACTTAACGTTTGTCTTATCAATTCCAAGCTCGTCATAGGCTTCAAGAATTCCTTCCCTGACTGCTGCGAACTCTTTTGCGTTATACTTCCAGATATTGTTCTCAAGCCATGATGGATTAAACAGAGGTAAAAGATATCTCATGAAATCTGGCTGATTTGCAAGCTTCGGGTTTACTGCTGTCTCCAGCCCAAGGCTGACTCCTGCAAAGCCAAAGTTTGCTTCGTTACCAAGGTTCCAGTTCTCCACTGTGCATCCGGTCTGCAATATTTCTTTTGCCAGAAATTTGCCGTAGGCCTTTAGGACTACGTTGATCTCTTCTAGTGAAAGTTCGCTCCACTCCTTACCATTCTGCAGGGCATAAAGTTCAGGATATTCATCAAATCTTGGCGCCTGCTGTTTCTCCATATCCATGTAGGTGTAGGCACACATCACTTCCGGATTGATGGGGATATTTAACTTGGCTGCAAGTTTACACAGTTCAATGGCCTGGTCAAAGGTATGAACGTTGGCGTTTGTGTCAATCTCGCCGTCTGTGATGTCTTCGGAAGTCACATGGCGTTTCGTTGCGATACGGACGTTCATCTCTGTGGCGCCTTTTTCTATGTAAAGTTTCTCAAGATCTTCAATGCTGCCAATCTGTTTGCCTTCATATTCATAAGTGTAACCGTTATTAAAAGCTGTGGCAGTGAACGGGCTAACCGAAAGTGCATTTCTAAATTCCTGCTGCGTTTCTACCGGGCTATATCCCATTTCTGTGTATAAAAACTGTGCAGTAAGTACCTTTACAACTACCAGTGCTACAATTGCTGTAAGAGTGATCAGTGCTATCTTTACCTTTGAAATCTTTTTCATTTTCATGATTATTTCCTCTTCACTATCCGGTGCTTGTTTCCGTTTCTCTTTAAGGGTATAATATAGACATCGTGTATTGTTTACAACTTACAATATTTTTTCATACGTAGTGTTTAATACATATTTAGTCCAAAATGTACAG
Organism: uncultured Butyrivibrio sp.; assembly: GCA_947169985.1. Taxonomy (GTDB): domain Bacteria; phylum Bacillota; class Clostridia; order Lachnospirales; family Lachnospiraceae; genus Butyrivibrio. Next base: position 13,014 of record CAMVRW010000034.1, read on the forward strand.
TTTAGAATATTCCAAAAGTCCCATGTACCGTTAAAAACCTAAACTTTTCATAAAGCGAGGAGGACATATATGGCTACAAAAAACAACAGACGTATCCTAGTTACCAAGAGGATCCTCAGGGAATCCCTTATGGAATTGATGCAGGAAAAGCCAATTTCAAAGATCACTATCAAGGAAATATGTGATCTTTCCGAGATGAGTCGCTCAACCTTTTACCTTCACTATCAGGATCAGTTTGAGCTTCTTTCTGATGTAGAAAACGAAGTTATGGAAAACACTTTGAAGGCTTTGGAAAACCTTAGTGGAAGCTTCAACACCACTGAATCTATTGAAGCTTTCCTTGAATATGTAAAAGAAAATAAAGAAACCTTCGGAATCCTGCTGTGCCAGCCGGATACCGAAGATTTTCAGAAAACAATAATCGAAACAATTGCAAATAATGTAAAGGCTGCAGTGCCTGAAATCCTGGATAACAAAAATGCAGACTACCTCTTCACTTTCGTTATGTACGGAAGCCTTAATGTACTGCGTGTCTGGATACAAAGTGGTTTTGACACCCCCACCAGGGACCTGGCAGAGCTGATATACCAGTCATGCAATAATGTGGCCAAATAATGCTACCACTTTAGACTTGCATTTAGTGCAAGTTTGGGAAGAATATATTC
>CAMVRW010000035.1 GCA_947169985.1 uncultured Butyrivibrio sp.
CGTGATCGTGTTTACTGCGGAGAAGAATGCCGAAGTGGAGAGCCTGAAAAAGGGCGCTGTGGACTTTTTAAACAAGCCCTATGACAGCCCGGAGGTCATTAGGGCCAGGGTCAGCCGTGCTATTGAGCTGTCTATTGGCAGCAACATCATCGGAGCCACGGGAATTGACAAGCTCACGGGGCTTATGACCAGGGAATATTTCTTCCAATACTGCCATGAGTACGACAAGTTCCACCCGGATCAGGAAGTGGACGCCATAGTGGTGAATTTCAGCAAGTTCCACCTGGTCAATGAACTGTACGGCCGAAGTTTTGGTGATAAGGTGCTTCAGGGAATTGCTGATGGGGCAAGGACTGTGGCCAGGGCCTGCGGAGGCGTTGCATGCCGCCACAATGCTGACTGTTTCTACATTTACGTGGAGCACCAGGAGGATTACGACCAGATAGTCCAGACAGTGGATGAGAAGCTGTCGTCAATCATGAATAGCAGTGATGTGCACCTTAGGATTGGTGTATATCCTGACATATATCACTCAGTGAACCTGGAACAGCGCTTTGACAGGGCGATTCAGGCCAGCAACTCAATTTCCAGGAACTCTAACCAGACACTGGTTGCTGTTTACGACAATCGGATGCATGAAAAAGAGCTTTATGAGGCGAGACTACTTGGCGATATTGAGAAAGCTCTTTTGGAAAATCAGTTTAATGTAGTGTTCCAGCCAAAGTATGACATCACAGGAGACAAGCCAAAGCTCTGCAGCGCCGAGGTGCTGATAAGGTGGAAGCATCCGGAATTTGGCTTCGTCCGCCCGGATTTCTTTATCCCTCTCTTCGAGGAGAATGGTCGGATAAAAGAGCTGGACCGTTATGTATGGCGTGAAGCTGCCAGGCAGGTAAAGCGTTGGAAAGACATGTATGGGGCTTCAATCCCGATATCTGTCAATGTTTCACGAGTTGACATCTTTGATCCGGACCTTCTGGAGTTTTTAAAAGAGATGGTGGCTGAAAACGGCCTTACTACTGAGGATATCCACCTGGAGATAACGGAAACTGCCTACACAGACAGCGTTACCACTATCATTGAGGTGGTTAACAGCCTAAGGGACGCAGGATTCAAGGTCGAGATGGATGATTTTGGAAAGGGCTATTCGTCCCTTAACATGCTCACATCCCTTCCAATAGATGCCCTGAAGCTGGATATGGCCTTCATAAAAGACATTGCGGAGAACAACAAGGAAATGAGCATGGTGGAATTCATCCTGGAAATCGCCAGATTTCTGAAGGTTCCAGTTATAGCCGAGGGCGTGGAGAGCCAGGAACAATTTCTTTTGCTAAAGAAGGCAGGCTGCGACATCATCCAGGGTTATTACTTCTCGAAGCCTGTAACAGCCAGCGAATTTGGAAGGCTCATTGAAAAGAATGCATGAAACACCTTGCTTAGAAAGGAGCAGACATTATGACAATAGATTCCTTAAGGGGTTATGGTGCAAACGTGGAGGAAGGCCTTGAAAGATGCATGGGCATGGAGGACTTTTACATTGAGATGATCGAGCTGGGAATGGCGGATGAGAGGTTCGAAAACCTTGGTCCACAGCTGGATGCGGGAAATCTTGAGGAGGCTTTTGAGACCACCCATGCGCTTAAGGGCGTCATCGGAAACTTGGCTCTGACTCCACTTTACGAGACTATCTGCGAGATCACAGAGCACCTTCGTGCCAGCGACCAGATTGACTACAAGCCATTATATGATAAACTCTTAGAGCAGAGGAAGCAGATCATGGATCTGTAATTATGAAAAGAGATTTTGCTGTTTTGGGGGTAACACATGGAAAATGAAGAGAATAAGCAGACGGGTGAGGAGCAAAAGGCCGAAAACAAAAATCCCATCTACTACATAATTGAGCATATGCCCGAACTGGACCTTTGGGGGAGAGTTCGGGTTCTTTTCAGATGGCTGTTTCTGGGAGGCATAACAGGTGCTATTGTTGGAGCAATTGGTGCAGCCTTTTCCAAAGCCATTCTTTTTGCCACCCAGTTCAGGACTGAGCATGACCTGATCATTCTGGGACTTCCCGTGGCGGGACTTGTGATTGTTGCCATGTACAGGGCATGTAAGGACTACGAGGACAAGGGCACGAACCTGGTCATCAAGTCCATTCAGGAGGGAGAGAATCTTCCCATTACAAAAGCTCCGCTGATCTTCATTTCTACTACCATAACTCATCTTTTCGGCGGATCCACAGGCCGTGAGAGCGCTGCCCTTCAGATGGGCGGAAGCATCGGCTTTAACCTTGGAAAGCTCTTCAGACTCAAAGAAGGAAACGTAAAGATCATTACCATGTGTGGCATGAGCGCTGCGTTCTCCGCTCTTTTTGGAACGCCCATGACGGCTTCGTTTATGGCCATGGAAATAGAGAATGTTGGAGTAATGTACTACTCAGCCCTGGTTCCCTGCGTAGTTTCAGCGCTTGTGGCAAAGGGTATCAGTTCTAGTCTTGGAGCTGTAGGGGAACAGTTTGTTGTCAATGTTATTCCTGTTTTTAATCCCTATAATGCAGTGTTCACCGGGGTTCTGGCTATTCTTTGTGCGATACTGAGTGTTATTTTTTGCGATGTCCTTAAATTCTCCGGAAAAACCTATAAAAAGCTTCTGCCCAATCCTTATATAAGAGTGTTTGTTGGCGGATGTATCGTTGTGGCGCTGACATATATGTCAGGAACAAGGTATTACAATGGTGCCGGAATGAACGTTATTGAGATGGCACTTCGCGGCGAAGCTCCATATTACGCCTTCCTTTTGAAGATTATCTTTACAGCTCTGACTTTGGGTGCAGGTTACAAGGGCGGTGAAATTGTGCCAGCTCTTTACATTGGAGCAACCTTCGGGTGTCTGTACTCCCAGCTTTTGGGATTTGAGCCGGCCCTTTGCGCTGCTATCGGAATGGGAGCATTGTTCTGTGGAGTAACCAACTGTCCAATTTCCTCGCTGTTCATATGCTTTGAGCTGTTTGGCTTCAAGGGAATGCCATATTACCTTCTGGCAATTGCCCTTAGCTACACTTTCTCAGGGTATAGTAGCCTGTACAGCAGCCAGAAGATCATGTATTCCAAGTTCCACAACAAGTACATCAACAGGGAGACAAAGTGAAGAAGTATCGTGAAGCGCTTACGGCAGTTCTTGCCATTGCGCTTATCTACATAGTTTTCTATATAGTGGGGGTGGGATGTCCTATAAAGTTCCTTACGGGCATATCCTGCGCAGGCTGTGGCATGACAAGGGCGTATCTGTCTCTTTTGCGCCTTGATGTGGCAGCGGCCTTTCATTATCATCCCCTTTTCCCACTTCCACCGCTGGTTCTTCTATTAGTTCTTTTCAGGAAAAGAGTTCCCGACAAAATTTATAAGCTGCTGCTGTTTACAATAACAGGCGTATTTCTTATAATATACCTGTTGCGGCTTTTTGACGCGACGGACACGGTAGTTGTTTTTGAACCCACCAGGGGTTTTATCTATCGGATATTTGAATTTTTAGGGAGGATACTTAAAAATGTTTTGTAGTAATTGTGGGGCACAGATTGGTGAAGGGGAGAAGTTCTGTGCTAACTGTGGAGCACCTGTTGGTGATGGACAAGAAATTAAGAAATTTGTGGTGCCTGAAGAGGGCATTCCACAGGGCGAATCAAGCGGATTTAACCAGAATGCAGGAAACGCTGCAAATGGTGCATATGAACAGGGAATAGGAAATGGTGCAGGAAGCGGAGCAAATTCCGGAAACTTCACCTATGCAGGCCCAATGGGAATGATCCCTCGTAAGACAGACAGGAGCTTTTGGCTGTACCTGCTTCTTACATGGGTAACATGTGGAATTTATAATCTGATCTTCATGTATGAGGTCATCAGGGATGTGAACATTGCCTGCGAAGGCGACGGAGAGGAAACTCAGGGGCTCTTGGTTCTGATTCTTCTTTCCATAGTAACATGTGGTATCTATACCTTTATTTGGTATTACAAGCTGGGGAACAGGCTTTCAAAGAACTGCAAGAGATATGGCTACAATGTATCTGAGGACGGAGTCACAGTTCTTTTATGGATGATCTTAAGTTCATGGCTTTGCGGAATCGGAACCTATGTGGCTAAGTACATCATCATCTCACAGACAAACATGGTCTGCACAGGCTACAACAGGGCTAACGGACTAGCCTGACAGGACAAAACACCCTCTGAAAAATAATTTCTAAAAAAATATCAAATTTTATTAAATTTTGATAAACTTTGTGCTATTATGGTGTGGAGGGGTATTTCAAAACCTTCGGAATTTCAATCAAATGTTTGACAAAAGAGAAAGGAGCACCTGTTATGTCAAGCCAGTTGCGCTATTCTCCGTTTAAGCCAAATTTGAAGACAGCCGAAGTATTTGCATGGGGCGATCCGGAGTACAATTTGTTTGACCAGCTCAATGAGAAATATGAGCAGAAACACCCAGAATTCTGCCATTTGTCCACATATGAGAAGATGGTCATCAGGCAACAGATTCATCATGAAGCCATAGGGCTGACACCACTAAATCTTATAATGGATTTTGTCGAAGATCCGCAATTCGATGAGTTCAGAGCAGTGGAAAATCTGTAAAAATTAATAGAATACTATTGCTGCCAAGCAACTGAAACGCCATGGTTTTTTCCTTAGGGAAGGCCCATGGCGCTTCTATTGCATTAATAATTTATGCTTGTTACAATTAATTGCATAGAGGGGGTTCATTTCATGCTTAATCTTATGTATGTGGGGATTGCTTTTTCACTGGTGTTTTACGTGGTGTTTGGTGTGGCTATCCGCTTCATGGAGCTGACCGATAAGACCAGGAATAATGCAAGACTTCTGATTCTTGTAACTTCCATGATGATTTTTGCAATATCAGGTGCTATTGCCGGAGTCCTTAATCTCAAACTTGGTCTTTACGTTCTCGGCATTTTTTTGATTGTGCTTTCTCTCGTGGCGATTCTCTTCGTGCTTTCCATACTGGTTGAACTTCATCAGATTAAATTCAGAGTGCGCATGCGCAGGTTCATGGTTCTTTTCGACGTGGTGGACAAGTTCCGCACTGAGGGCAAGAGCCACGAGGAGATCATGTCTTACCTTACAAATATTCAGAAGCTTTCATTTAAGGAAGCATCTGATTTTATGGAGTTCATTTCCGACCCTACCAACTACCAGTTTTTGGCTGATGTAAACGCTAAGATTCAGGAGGCTAAGGTGCTTAATAAGGCCGAGACAGATTATTTCAGGTGATATTTCTTTTGCCGGGGCGTGAGCCCTATAATATGAAAAGAGCTTATGGTGGCTCCCAGGATTATCCCTGGGGTCACTTTTTTGCTTTAAAGTATTGACTTTTTAAAATAATTATTTTAACTTAGGATATAACATTGTATACAAATATACATTTGATTGAGGAGGATTTGTTTATGAAGAAGTTTAACAAAGTAGTTAGTACTGTTATGGCTTCTGCTCTGGCAATGGCAATGCTCGCAGGATGCGGCGATGGAGCTGCTCAGTCTGCCGGATCAGGAAGCGGATCATTCAAGATCGGAGCTATCGGACCTCTTACAGGCGCAGCTGCTGCATACGGAAACGCAGTTGTTAACGGCGCTCAGATCGCTGTAGACGAGATCAACGCTGCAGGCGGAATCAATGGTTATCAGATAGAGTACAAGGGCGAGGATGACGAGCTCAACGCAGAGAAGTCAGTTAACGCTTATAACAGCCTTAAGGACTGGGGAATGCAGGTTCTTGTTGGATCAACAACTTCTGCTTGCTCAATCGCAGTTTCAGAGAATACAAAGGCTGACAACATGTTCCAGCTTACACCTTCAGGATCTGCTGAGGACTGCGTAAAGTATGACAACGTATTCCGTGTTTGCTTCTCAGATCCTAACCAGGGTATTGCTTCAGCTCAGTACATCAGCGATCACAACCTTGCTACAAAGGTTGGTATCATCTATGACAACTCAGATGTTTATTCTTCAGGTATCTACCAGAAGTTCGTTGAGGAGTCAGCAGGCAAGAACTACGAAGTAGTTTCAGCTGAGGCTTACACACAGGACAACAACACAGATTTCTCAGTTCAGCTCCAGAAGGCTAAGGACGCAGGCGCTGATCTTGTATTCCTTCCTATTTATTATTCAGATGCAGCTCTGATCCTTACACAGGCTAACACAATGGGTTATGCACCTACATTCTTCGGTGTAGATGGTATGGACGGAATCCTTACAGTTGAGAACTTCGACACATCACTGGCTGAGGGACTTATGCTTCTTACTCCTTTCGCAGCTGATGCTACAGATGATCTTACAGTTAACTTCGTTAAGAAGTACAAAGAGAAGTACGGCGAGACTCCTAACCAGTTCGCAGCTGATGCTTACGATGCAGTATTCATCATCAAGGCAGCTATGGAGAAGGCGAACGTAACACCTGACATGAGCGTTTCTGATATCTGCGATGCAGTTAAGGGTGCTATGGTTCAGATCGAGGCTTCAGGTCTTACATCAGCTAAGATGACATGGGCAGCTTCTGGTGAGCCTAACAAGGAACCTAAGGCTGTTGTTATCAAGGGCGGCGTATACGTTTCTGCTGAGTAGAGCACTTGGTGAGGTCCTTTCGAACCTAGTGCGAACCATGGGCGGACACTTAACGAGGTTTTGTCGAGTTTAGTGTAGCGACCAAGAGTGAGCGCTACTTTACATTAAGAATTATAATATGGATTAACTTCAGCAAGGGATGCTGTCACAGGCCTCCCTTGTTTTACATTTAGAATTGAGCGTTACAGTTTAAAATGATAAAATATATCAAGTGTTTATCTTATTAGTAGGGAGGAGTTTTGTGGGATGAGTTTTCTTACCTATCTCATTAACGGATTAAGTTTAGGGAGTATATATGCCATAATCGCTCTTGGATACACCATGGTTTACGGTATTGCCAAGATGCTGAACTTCGCTCATGGCGATTTCATCATGGTGGGCTGCTACATTATCTTTTCAGTGAGCGCAGCCATGTCAGGTAATTCTGTGGTGGGCATCATTGTGGCGATCATACTGTGTACGCTTCTTGGCGTAACAACTGAGTTCGTGGCCTACAGGCCTCTTCGCGGAGCAGCTTCACCTCTGGCGGTTCTGATCACAGCTATCGGTGTGAGCTACCTTCTTGAAAACATCGCGCTTCTTATCTACGGCGCAGATATCAAGTCATTTTCATCAGTAATTTCATGGGAAGGCCTCTCTTTTGCAGATGGCCAGCTGAAGATCCAGGGCGTAACCATTATTACAATCCTTGTGAGCGTGGTTATCCTTATTGCTTTGCAGCTGTTCATCAACAAGACCAAGCAGGGACAGGCCATGCTGGCAGCTTCTGAGGACAAGGGCGCAGCTACTTTAATGGGTATTAACGTCAACAGGACAATTGCTCTGACATTTGCAATTGGTTCTGCTTTGGCGGCCATTGCGGGAGCGCTTCTTTGCTCAGCTTATCCTTCCCTTTCTCCATACACCGGCGCAATGCCCGGAATCAAGGCCTTCGTTGCAGCGGTTCTTGGCGGTATCGGATCTATCCCCGGAGCAATGATTGGCGGGCTGGTGCTGGGCATAGTAGAGATTCTCTCAAAGACCTACATTTCATCACAGCTTTCCGATGCGATTGTATTTGGAATCCTGGTTGTGGTGCTGCTGGTTAAGCCGACCGGAATATTGGGTAAAGTAATACAAGAAAAAGTTTAAGGCGAAAGGTGATAAACATATGAACAAGACGACAAAATCAAATCTCATAACATATGGCATTGTCATCGGAGCCTACATCATCGTTGAGATCCTGATGCTGACCGGCAATCTTTCAAGCCATCTTAAAGGTCTTTTGGTCCCAATGACATATTATGCGGTAATTGCAGTAGCCCTGAACCTGTGCGTAGGAATTCTGGGGGAGCTCAGTATCGGACATTGCGGATTTATGTGCATCGGAGCATTCTCCAGCGCCTTCTTTTCAAGGGCAACAGAGAACGCAATCCCTACTGTGCCAAGATTCATACTGGCTTTCATTATTGGAATCGCTTTTGCAGCGCTCTTTGGCTTCCTTATTGGAATTCCGGTACTTCGTCTTAAGGGTGACTACCTGGCGATCGTTACACTGGCTTTTGGTGAGATCATCAAAAACGTCATCAATGCACTGTACATCGGCATCGACGGCAAGGGCTTCCACTTTACAATGAAGAGTTCCATGGACCTTGGAATGGAGCCTGACGGCGACATTATCGTAAACGGAGCTATGGGAATCACCGGAACACCGCATAATTCGAGCTTTACGGTAGGCATTATAGTGCTGCTGATAGCTCTTTTCATCGTTCAGAATCTCGTAAATTCCAGGGACGGCCGTGCGATCATGGCTATCCGTGACAATTATATCGCCGCAGAGTCAACAGGCATCAACGTTACAAGCTACAAGATGATGGCGTTTACCATTTCTGCAGCAATTGCAGGGGCGGCAGGAGTTCTTTTCTCTCACAATATCACTACGTTGACGGCTTCATCACAGTACTTCGGGTTCAATGCGTCAATCATGATCCTGGTTTACGTGGTGCTGGGCGGAATCGGAAATATCAGGGGAAGCGTTATTGCAGCATGCATCCTGTACCTGCTTCCTGAGCTGCTTCGCGGCTTCAACACCTACAGAATGTTGATCTATTCAATTGTTCTCATCGTGATGATGATCGTGAACTGGTCGCCGAAGGTTATCGAGTGGCGTAAAAAGACCTTTGGGCGCATTAATCTTCCCTGGCGCAGGGCAAAGGAGGTGGCTTAAATGGCACTTCTGGATGTAAATAACTTAAGCATTTCTTTCGGTGGCCTTAGGGCTGTTGATAATTTCAATATTACTATCGAGAAGGGCGAGCTTTACGGGCTTATCGGACCTAACGGCGCCGGAAAGACCACAGTTTTCAACCTTCTGACAGGTGTGTACAAGCCAAACGAAGGAATCATCAGGCTTGATGGCGAGGACATCACCCGCAAGAACACCATTGAGATCAACCATGCAGGTATCGCAAGGACTTTCCAGAACATCAGGCTTTTCAAGAACATGCCTGTTATCGACAACGTTAAGGTTGGACTTTCCGAGCGCTTTAAGTACAGTGCCCTGGAGGGAATGCTGCATATTGGCAAGTACAGCAAGGTTGAGAAAGAGATGGATGCAGAGGCCATGCGGCTTTTGAAGGTCTTTGATCTGGACGGGGAGAGGGATACCCTGGCGGCAAATCTTCCTTATGGTAAGCAGCGTAAGCTGGAGATTGCCCGTGCCATGGCCACAAATCCTAAGCTCCTTCTTCTGGATGAGCCCGCAGCTGGCATGAATCCTAATGAGACAAAAGAGCTGATGGACACAATTGCGCTTGTTCGCAGGGAATTCGACATGACGATCCTTCTGATTGAGCATGACATGAAGCTGGTTTCAGGTATCTGCGAAAAGCTGACAGTGCTGAATTTCGGACGTGTCTTGTGTCAGGGCGAGACCAAGGAAGTGCTGGCTAATCCGGAGGTTATTACGGCTTATCTTGGAGAGTAGGCTGTGAGGACTTGCTGAGGTTCTTTCGAAGCTAGTCCGAACGTGTTCTGGCGAGCGCTTTTTGCGAGAGCAGAACTTCCTTTTTGCTATGCTGATTATAAATGCGAGGTATATATATGGCTGATTCAATTTTGACGGTCAAAGATTTAAGTGTATATTATGGCGTAATCCAGGCCCTCAAGGGTATCTCTTTTCACGTAGACAAGGGCGAGATCGTGGCCCTCATCGGTGCCAACGGGGCTGGAAAAACCACAACCCTTCATACTTTGTCGGGGCTCATAAATGCTGACAAGGGCGAGATTGATTATAAGGGCTTTGACCTGACCAAGATTCCGGGCCACAAGATTGTAAGCTTTGGAATGGCGCAGGTTCCTGAGGGAAGACGAGTTTTTGCGGAGATGACAGTTCTGCAGAATCTGAAGATGGGAGCTTTCACCAGAAAGGACAAAGCTGAGATGGAAGGCACTTTGCAGACCATCTACAAGAGATTCCCAAGGCTTGAAGAGCGTAAGAACCAGTTGGCAGGAACACTTTCAGGCGGTGAGCAGCAGATGCTTGCCATGGGAAGGGCGCTGATGTCCCATCCGGACCTGATCCTTATGGACGAGCCATCCATGGGACTTTCACCGATCTTTGTTAACGAGATCTTCAGCATCATTGAGGATGTAAATAAGGATGGTGTGACAGTCCTTTTAGTAGAGCAGAACGCAAAGAAGGCTCTTTCTATCGCAAACAGGGCGTACGTCCTTGAGACAGGCTCAATTATCAAGGAAGGCGATGCAAAAGAATTGCTTAATGACGAGGATATTAAGAAGGCATATTTAGGAGAGTGAACATGAAGCGCAACATTACAATTACGATTGCAAGGCAGTATGGTAGCGGCGGACGTACCGTTGGTGAGATGCTTGCCAATGATATAGGAGTTCATTACTACAACAACGAACTGATCAAGCTTGCTTCAGAGGAGAGCGGAATCAGTGAGTCTCTTTTCCTGGAGACTGATGAGAAGTGCAGAAACACCGGATTTTTCAAGAAGTCCATAGATGTTTATCAGGGCGGACTCATCGGTCCTGACAGCAAGGATTTTACTTCTGAGGCGAATCTTTTCAATTATCAGGCCAAGGTCATCAAAAAGCTTGCTGAGACCAGCAGCTGTGTTATTGTTGGCCGTGCAGCTGATTTTGTGCTGAAGGACTACAACAATGTCCTTAGTGTCTTTGTTCATGCGCCCCATGACTTCCTTGTGGAGCAGGCAGCCAAGGTTAAGAGCCTTCCACACGATGAGCTGATCAAATTTATGGCCAAGGAAGACAAGTATCGCGCCGAGTACTACGAGCACCACACTGGCCAGAAGTGGACCGACGCCATGAACTACGATCTGTGCCTCGACAGCAGCAAGCTGGGCTTCGAGAAATGCGTTGAAGCCATCAAAGCTCATGCAAGAGTGAGGTTTGGTGAGGATATATTTGATTAAAGAATGAAGAAGAGCGCCCCTCAGGAGCGCTCTTTTAAATGTTCATCAATTTTTTTCTTAATTCTCTGCTCGACCATAAGAGCAATATCCACTGTCTTCATTCCCTTGTAGTCATCATAATAGATGGGATCAAGGTAGTAGATATATGTTGTGACAGGGCCCTTATGGGGACTGTTGTAGACTTTATAGGAATCAATCAGTGCCACGGGAACGATGGGGCACTTGGACATCTGCGCCAGCTTAAAGCTTCCTGCCTTAAAAGGCTCAACAATATTCCGATTATCCTCCTTGTAGCCACCTTCCGGGAAGAGGATGAATTTCCTGCCTTCTTCCGTTATCTCTTTTGCCATTTCCTTGAAAATTGAAAGGGTCTGACGAAGATTGTCCATCATCAGGCGCTTGCCGCCAACCAAAAGAAGAAATTCATTCACCAGGATAATGTGGGACTTTTTCTCATCCATAACAAAGGAACAGGGCTTGTCGTGGGCTGTGAAAATCCCGGGAACATCGTACTTGCCCTGGTGGTTGGGATACATTACGTAGCCGCCCTCTTTTGGGAGCTTTTCCTGGCCGAAGGCGATGGTCTTGTAGCCTGAAGACTTGTTCATTTTCTCCACCATTTCCTGAGCCATGGCGTAGCGCTCCTCCATGGAATGGCGCTCCGGGTGCCTCAGCCAAATGTGGGTCTTGGTGACGTAATATATGATCCTATGCAGGTTTTTTATAATTGTGCGGTAGTAATTTGTCATTAAAAGAAATCTTTCTAATTATTTTCAAAGCTTCTCCATCAGGGACTTGAAGCCGTATTTCTCAAACTGCTCTTTTGCCTTGTTCTTGTCAAAATTCAGCTTAAAATCGTCAAGAGCCTGAGGGATGGGGTAATCCTTGCGGATCTGAGCTAGCTCTTTTGACAAAAGAGCCATATCCCTATATTCAACCAGAGCCTTCATGGGGCTTCGGGAGATCCCCAGGTCCTCTTTCCAGCTTGTGGCAAGGGCCTTCAGCTCTTTATCTCCGTTGCAGCCGTCAATCGCTTCATAGATGCCCTCAACGGTGCGGTACTTAGCAAGGAGCGGGATGGCAGCGCTGCTAACGCCCTTAACTCCCGGGATGTTGTCACTGGCATCACCCTGAATTCCCTTAAGATCAGGAATCTGGCAGGGCTCAACGCCGTACTCCTTAAGGCAAAGGCTCGGCGAAACCTCAAAAGCCTTGTCCGGAATGCTGGTCATTTTCCTGTTCCAGCCAAACTCTGCGCCATACTTGGTCTGAAGCTCGTCCGCCGTCTCCTGTTTAGTCTGCACCAACCAAACCCTGGTATAATCGCTCACAAGCTGCAGATAATCATGGTCCTTGGTGATGATAAAAGAGGGAATCTCTTTTTCAAACTTGCTGACCACGCTGCCCACAATGTCGTCTGCCTCGAAGTGGTCGTCGTACATCACCGCAAAACCAAGGGCCTTTAGCATTTCCTCCATGTTCTGGAACTGCTCCTTCAGCGGCTCAGGCGTATCGCCTCGATTGCCCTTGTAATCCGCATACTTCTCACGCCTGAAGGTGTCTCTGGTGGTGTCGAAGGCGAACATCATGTGAGTGGGCTGCTGTTCTGCCATGATTTTCAAAATAGTCCGCATCATGCCGTACATGGCGTTAGTGTACTGGCCCTTGTCATTATGCATGATCTGGGAAAAGAGCTTTTCCTTCTTCTCCGGGTCTTTTTCAAAAAGCAGCGCCTTGGGCAGGTTTCCATAATAATTGGTCACCAGCATTGAGCTGCCATCTATAAGGATGAATTTTCCTTGATTATTGGTCATTTGCCAGGCCTCGTGTTTTTGTATTCTTTCTTCAATATTATATATTTTTCAGGACTATATGCGCAACATTTAGTGTATAATTGTTATAAAGATATCTATGACCACAAATTGTAGGGGTGTATATGGGGTTCGACATTTCGAAGCTGACAAATGCTGTCAACAAGTACCTTAATTCAATATCAGATGTTACTTCTGCAGCTAAGCGTGCTTCTCAGGAGATTGAGGATCGTACCCGTTTTGCCAGTGAACTTGGGGATGCCATCAAGCAGAACATGACCAGTCGCCTTCGAGATGATGCGACAACCGAGATTCCTGACATCTCCGCTCAGATTCAGAATGAGATCAAGCAGGTCACAAGCGGTTTTGATGCCACTATCGAGCAGATCAATGGGGCCTTTGAGTCAATTCGGGAGTCTGGCGGAGTTTCGGGCAGCAAGTCAGGAAGCAACACAGAGTCAGAATCTTCTTCAAATTCTGCTAATGGCTTGGAAAGTATGGCAAGTGCATACCAAGCAGCTTCTGCTGCCAACTCAACATATGGCGCATCATCTGCAACCGCTGCAAGTTCCAGCACATATTCTGCCCTGAATGCACTTTCATCCGGAAACCGCGACGCATACTCTGGTCTGCTTAGCACCGAAGCGCTACAGGAGCTTTCCAAGTCCCAGTACTTTTCATCAAACCTGCTTCAAAGCTCACTTTTTGACGTACTTGATGAGAGCGATGAAAAGAGCTCTTCCGGAAGCTCAGCTTTTGATTCTTTGTCACTTTCAGATCTTA
>CAMVRW010000036.1 GCA_947169985.1 uncultured Butyrivibrio sp.
TGATCACTTAGCAAGGTAATGTCGAGTCTAGTGAGCAAGGCCGTTCGGGCGAGCACCTGTGGTGCGAGAGCCGAACGGCCTTGTTCAACTGGTATACACATCATATAATAGGCTGTCACGATTGTGGCAGCCTTATTTTTTATGCTTTTTTAACACAATTATTTTCGGAATTGTGTGATAATTGATAGTGAGGCAGTGTAAATATTCCACAATTTTATGGAAGGAGATCAGCATGAAGATTACCCCAATCACAAAGGAAAACCTGGATATGTTTCAGGGCTTTATCACGGATATTGATGCGCAGCTGATACAGGAGGATATGGAAATCCTGCCCCTGGGACTTGTGGCAGATGACCTTCAGGAGGGGAAAAATCTGGCTGCCGGGGCAATATGTCTCAGGCCCGATGACTATGAGCTTAAGATTACTTCCTTCTACGTTTCTAAGGACTATAGGGGGAAAGGCGGTGGAAAATTCCTTTTAGATGAAGCTAAGCGCCTCTTCGGAAACGAGGGTATGGAATTTGATATAGAGTTCCTTATATATGGAAAAGAGGAAGAGGGGCTTGCCCTGTTCCTTGAGAAATATGGCTTTGCTTATGCGGATCCTGAGTACGAGGTTGCCTGTGTGACGGTGGCTGACCTGGAAAAAACAAAGCTATATGACAAGCCTGGAAAAGGTGAGAAGTTCTCTAACATCCCGGAAAAGCTCTTTAACATTTCTCAGAGCGAAGCAGCTAAAAACGGAGCAATCCTGCCGGTGGATGGACTTAAGTCTGAAAGGATAGAAAAGGATATCAGCGTAGGCATTGTGAATGGCGATATCATTGAAGCCTTTGTAGTCTTTGAGAAACTTTCAGATAAGGTGCTTCTCCTATCTTCATTCTATACTAAGGACGATAATAGTATAGCGTTACTGCATGTTTTGGAGAAGAGCGCAAACCTGATTTTGGATAAATATTCCGGCGTGGCTAGAATTTTAATTCAGCCGGTCAATGATATTGGAATTAAACTTACAGAAAGCGTGTTTGAAGATGCAAATATCATTTCCTGCCGATACAGTTACTTCGTATAAAGGTTTGGAGAGAGTTGTGTATGAGCATTAGAAAGGAGCTTATCAGATGAGCGATTATCTTAGCCCGGAACAGAAAATGAAGGTCATTGAGAGTCTTGAGAAGAAGCAGGCCACAAAAGAGACAATTGATAAGAAAATTTTAGATAAGAGTAAAGAGGTACAGGACTCCTGGGATAAAAATACCTATGAATTTCATAAGAAGACCTTTGAAGAGGGGTATTATTCCAAATGGAAGGCTAATGGAAAGTACGACTATAAGACTCTTCTCAAAAGGATAGACGATGTAAAGATAGATGAGGCATTAAAGGGACAATTTGAAAACCAGCTCCAGCCCGGAGATAGGTTTTTCTGGAAGTCCAGACACAATGAGCGCAAAAAGATCGAGGGATATAAAAGAACCAATAACACGGAGGAGGTTAATTTTAATAAGAACACCGTCCGTGAAATGGCAGCGCTGGATCACTATAGCGACTATCATACAGATTACTTCATTACAAGAAATCATCAGAGAAGGCACTATGATGATTACGTAAAAAGTGACATTGATGCCGCTGGTACTTTTCAGGAAAAATGGATCAGCAATATCAACGTACAGAGTAAAAAGTTTGGAAAATTCTTTGGCTCTATCACAGGTTCTTTGGCTGCCATAAAGAGCTCTGTAATTGACGGGCTTTTTGGCGCAGGTGAGAAGCACAAAGTGCTTTCCAGAAAGAACGAGCTGGATATCGGACTTCGTCCTTTCTTTTCCATGACTAAAAAGACTCTTTTCTGGAAGAGACAGGTAGGGCGCCTTGGAACAGAGACTCAGGAAGAGAAAGATGATGGTTCTGAGTACAACAAGAGGATATTAAAGCAATATACAGAAGGTAATGCTAACCAAAGAAAAGATGTAATGGATGAGCTGTCTCAGAAACTCATTACTTTTAATATTGAGCCCAATATGCTTACAAATAAGTACATGGCCAAGAACATGCTTAAGATGCAAAGGTATACTGACATGCTCACAGGCTTTGTTGAGCTTATCAAGTATAACCCTGAGTATCTGGATACTACAAATTCAGAGGCTGCTCATACTTCCCCTGAGAGAGCTGCTCTTATAAAGAGCCGCATTATTCTCATGCAACCCATAATGACTAATTTCATGGCAAGACATGCCAAGTATTTTGGTTACAAGAAGGAAGACGGGATTAAGGGTCATAATCACGTAAACGGGTTGAAGTCCGGCTTTAAAAATGAAGATGAATATAATGCTTTTGTAAAGGAAACCTGGTCTCAGATAAAACAGGCATATAATTCAACCGCTGATTTCTTTGATGATATGGCAGACTATAAGATGGCTTCTGTGCTGAAGGTTCAGGAGCAGCTTGCTGAGCAAAACAGGCGACTTAGAAATGAAAATCTTCAGGATAAGACCAAGGACGACAGCGTATATAATATCAAATACGATGCGGACGGAGAATTATCGAAAAAGCTAATGGCCCTTCGCCACAAGATTTCTTCAAATCCATATATTTATGAGATATATGGTAGTGACCTTGAGAGGTTGTTTGGCAAGTACGATGAGATGATAAGGCGTCTTGATGAAGTTAAGGCCAGAGCATCATCAATAGGCGGACTTAAAGAAACTGCTCTTTCTGTCAAATTCAAAGGCGTTGAAAACTTTGGAGAGATGTGGAATACATATCTTGAAAAAGAAATTGTCAGAATGGATTCTGAGCAGAAGATCCTTGATCAGCAGATGGGAAACTATGAGAAGGCTATAGATTATCTTGTTGGACAGAAGCTCGATGAAAAGAACTTCAAGCTTTCCGATCCTGATGAGGTAGTACTTAATGTGCTTAAGTTTGAAGGCATGAATCATATCCTGGAGCTGAAAAAAGCCTTTGAGTACAATGATCTTTTCTATAAGAATCTGGAATACTATGACTTCGATAAGTATACAGATCTTACCGATAAGGAAGGCAAAAAGATTGAGATCAAGGACCTCTGGTCTCAGTACAATTTCACAATTCTTAAGCGTGGAATGGATAGAGCACGTCTTGTTAACAGGCTTGTGGATGGCAAGACTGTTGTTGATATAAACGATCCATCCAAGCTTAATAATATAGAAAAGCGCCAGCTGTGCAAGGACAAGTTTCAGGAAGCAGCTAAGAAGAAAGAAAATTATAAGGTTAGTATTGATACTATTCTTTCAACTGATATTGGAGAGCTGACAGAAAAGTATAAGCTGGTCAACGAGATGGATATTACAAAGGATATTACTTATCAGCTTTACTTTGAAGTAGAGAGTATAGCTAATATAGCTAAAGCTCTTGATGAAGATCCATCAGGTGCTACAGTGGAAGGATATAATAAGTTAAGGCCCAGCCAGAAGGATGAGCTGAAGATTCGCTGCAGCCTTTTCAGGGACTACTTCAATCGCTGGCAAGGACAGATATACTATACCATGTCTGAGGCCTACGAATACCTCGGTGATATTCCCAATATGCAGGGCAACAATGAGATCATTGAGGGAATAGGCAAGCAGTACCGCAAGAAGAAACTTGAAGAGATAACCGATAAGATTTATCAGAAATATGAAGACCTGGAAAGTCAGGAGGAAAACCAGCAGGAGAATCAGGAGGGAAACCAGCAGGAGAATCAGCAGGGAAACCAGGCCGACCAAAAGAAAAATGTAAAAATAGACGAGGAAATGAAGAGAAAGATTGGTGAACTGTCTGATTTCTTCTATGGCATGGCCATTGCAAATGACTACGATGCCAAGTCTATAGAGATCTTTGGCAAGGATGCTTATGAAGCCTATAAGGCCAAATACAATGCCTTGAAGCTCAGGCAGCAGATCATGAAGGTTTATGCTGCGGACTTTGATGAGATGGTGGAGAAAGGCTACATAAAGGGCACCGAGGAAGAGAGAAAGGCATATTTAAACCGTGTTGAAACAGCTATTTCCTTAAAGAGTGAAGTTGAAAAGTACTACAATAAGCAGCTTAAGGATCCTAATAAGCCTGCACTGAATCCAAAGGCAGGTGATGAAGAAAAGGCAAAATACGTATACACTCATTACCAGAGGGCCATGGATATTATCAGTAAGTTCAAGGGTGATTATCTGGATGAAAAGAACCTTTTGGCAAATATGGGAAGTATTCTTTCAGACTTGGATTACTGCCTGGATACCTTTAACATGGGAAATAAAAATGATGGTGAGGGCTGGTATCTCGTGCAAAAGTACGGATATCTTAAGGAAGAAAATAGAAAGGATGTAGAAAGAGCTACTCTCATCCTTACCTCTATGACTGATCTTGTTCATGCTACTCTTGCTGATTATGGAATTAACAATATATCATCCTATGTTGGCATTACCTTCAGAGATACATGCAAGAAAACCCGTCTGCGCAATAATCCAAAATATAGGGAGGAGTTCCTGGAGGCTGACAGGAAGAAAGCGGAGTTCCTCAAGGAAGAGAATAAAAAGCTTAAGGAAGATGATAAGCTGGAAGAAGAGCTGAAGGCTATTGAGAAGCTCTACAAGGAAGAAGAGAAGAAGAACCTTGAACTTCAGAGAAAGGAAGGTTCTTTCGAGAGTTTGAACGAAGAACAGAAGAAGAACTATGTGATCAAGGGCAGAGATGTTGAAGGAAAGGTCTTTATTGCCAAGCGTAAGAATAAATATGAGGAACAGTATGCAAGACTTCTTAGTATGAGAAGGACCTTTAAGGATACTATACATTCTGTAAATGTTATGTATGATCTGACCATTGGCGTTGCAGAGAGTAAGCTTGAACTTGAGGAAAAACTTGAGGATGGAGCAAAGATTGACTACATCATCAAGGAAAAACAGGAGGCTCGCCAGAAGATTGAAGAAGCTAATACTGTTGAACCTGCTACGCAGTACAGAAACTTTGTGGAAGAGCTGTTCAGGTATCTTCATAAAAAGTATAGTGACGCAGAGCTCATGGATCCAAATAAAGTAAAGAAAGCTCTTAAAGGAGCATCAGATGCATGGTTCTTCCAGCTTTCAGCAGGTGCAAGAAGAGAGGCTCTGGTTCGCCTTAATGAGTATAAAAAGGATAAGGGTTCCATGAACGACTACTTTATCTGGAAGAATACTCAGGAAACTAACGAGAATCTGGCAGAGAGAGCTAAACCATTTGGACAGGATAATTTCATTAAGAACAATATAACCACCATCAGAAAGATCATGGACACAATTGCCGAGGCAAATGCATGTGTCAATGATATGCAGACACCGGAATTTTTGGATATCCTCAAGGAAGACCTGGAAGTCAAAGGTATTGATGAAAGACAGTTTATGTTCCTGCTTCGGAAACATAACGTGGGTATATCAGGTCTTGGCAACAACGTTAAGGATGCATTTAAGGCTCATATGAATAAAGTAGATGTTCACAAGTACATGAAAGTGGACACTAAGATGGACTTCCTTGTGGGAGCTGCCAGGGATGTTCTGGCTGAGCGCAAGGAGCTTGATCCATTTAATATCAATGAGAAATACATCCTGGAGCATTTTGAAGAATGCTATTTTACTGCTAACAAGATGGTTGCTTTCCAGCAGCTTTACTATGGCGAGTATGAGAGCTTCAAGGAGATGATAAAGTCCGGCGGAGAAAATGCTAAGCTGGCTAAGCAGGTACAGACATTATTTGACAAGGGACACGGAGAAGCCTATGCCCTTTACTATAATACTGTCATGGCTGTGGCGAATAAGTACGGTGTTTCTGCAAACGGAGCTCTTAACTTCGGACTTAAGGTTGAGGATGTTGAGAAACTAGGTGTTGAAGGCAAGAGTGATCCTGAGATAACCAAGAAAGTAGCTGCTAACCTTAAGGATGCAGACAAGAGAACAGAAGACAGCATAAAAGCCATTAATAATTCCTATAAGATTAACAAGATGGCTATGATAATTGAAGATGCCATGGCCAATTCTCTTGCAGGCATTGAGATTGACGAGAAAAAGGATGATGAGAAACTTGGAGATGACCTCAAGAAGTTCTATGAGGAGCACTCACTGGCTTATCAGGGCGCTATGAACTTTGTCATTTACATCAGGAATAACGAGCAGAATCCTAAGAAAGTTCTTTACACCAAACGTCACTCAGATTATCCTCAGGGCATGTTCCTGATGGCAAAGGATATGCCATGTGTGGAAGAGGCGGATATGCTAAAGAACCTTGATGTGGCTACCAACTTTAAGAATCTGTTTGCCCGTGATGAGAGAAATATTGGCAAAAACCTTAGTGTAATTGACGAGGATAAGTGTAAGAGAGTTATGGATCGCCTTACTAAGATGGGCCTTGTTGGAACCGGTAAGATTGGTGAAGATACTGCAAGGAAAAAACCTATCATAGATGATTCATATATCGATGAGAACTTCAGCCGTGAGTTCTTTGAGGATATGATCAACGCCCAGAATTTCTGCATGATGTTTGAGCGCAATGATGATTTCCTGAATCTTGTTGGCTACGAAGAACAGGTCAAGAAGGCAAAAGTTGACCAGAAGAATGTCAATGAGATCTATAAGAAGACCCGTAAGGGTGAGAAGAAGGCCGATATTCAGATAGGAATCTACCAGCAGGAAATTAGTGAAATAAACGATGCCGTAGAAAGGCTGAAATTAGTCAGAGCAGACGCAGAAAAGAAAGGTGACCAGGCAACAGTTGAGAAGATAAATGCCCAGATTGTTAAAATGACAGACATAACTTCTAACTCTTTTGGACAGTTCCTCAAATGGGATGATGAGAAGGAAAGTAAAAAGGCGCAGGCAGGTACTCTCAAGAACCATTACTCCATTAAGTACGCCGATCTTTTGACAGACAGCAAGGTTAAAACTTTGAAGAAGCTCAGCGAGATATTCTCTAACAAGAACAACAGATATGTCATCTCAACCTATGTTGATTACTTCCAGTCATATCTTCTTAAGAATGGTATAAAGGTTGACGGATCCTTTGCTAATTGTGAGATATATGATGACATTCTGACTAACCGCGCAATTTACAATGAAGAGGACGTTAAGACTGATCGTTCCATCAGCGTAAAAGAGGCTTTGGAGGTCGGAGAGGATGCTACTAAATTCCTGGATGAGAACCTGAAAAAGACATATGAATTAAGACTTGAGAATATCAAAAAGGGAACTTACCAGAAGGATTACAAGAGCCGCGTAGAAAAGGAAAAGCAACTGGCAAAAGAAGAAAAGAAAGCAAAAGAAGCTGAGGCTAAGGCGATGGAAGCCGAGAAAAAAGCAGCAAAGAAAAAGGGTAAAAAATAAGTAATAAAAACTTCCGGTGGAACCTGTTGGGAACCACCGGAAGTTATTTTTTGTTGTGAAATGATATTATCAACGTCTCTTTTCCGGATACTTTTCGTAGAAGGAGTTCTTATCTTTATACATGGCTTCGTCGGCATATCTCATGGCAAGACGGAGATTTCCACTGCTTTCGTCGTGATAGTAGCCTATGGCGAAATACATCCATTCCGGATCGCTGGCTCTTTTCCTGGTCTCCTCGATCTTTTCTTCGAAGCGCTTCTTGCTGTCGAAGGAGATGATAACGAACTCGTCGCCACCGGCTCGGTAGATCTTGTCGTCTGTAAAGATCTCTTTTAACAGGGCAGCAGAGTAAACAAGCAGCTTATCACCCTGGTCATGACCGCCGTTATCGTTGATGGTCTTAAGCCCGTTCAGATCAAAGAAACCGACGTTGAAGGGCTTTGGATTAAACTCAAGCTTAAGGGAAAGTTCATCTACATTTACGTTCATGCAGTTACGGTTATAGACGCCGGTGAGCATGTCCACGTTGCTGAGGTACTCAAGCCTTTGGAGGAAGAGATGGTTTGCTACTTCTGAGGATAGGAAGTAGGCAACAAGCTCAATGGTTTCCTTCACGCGGATAAGGTGATCTGTGTCAAAGTTCGTGATATACAGATAGCCAATTATCTCGCCCTGATGAATGAAGGGTACCAGAACCAGGGCAGTTACGTTGTTTTCACGAAGTGTCGCAACCCACTCGGGAGCTTTGGATTCGATGAACTGCATATCAGCTTCGTCTTTTATGATTATGCTGTTGGTCTCTTTTACAAGCTTTTCCCAGCTTTCAACAATCTCATATGGGAAATGAGAAAAGATTTCTTTTATGTTAAGAACGTCGTTTTCAACGGAGCCGCTAATGACCTCGAAACTCCTGAAGTCTTTGTCTATAGTGACTATGCTGGCAGCAAAGCTTTGGGTGTATTTTCGAAGGTCTGAAGTAACGGCTTCCATGCTTTCTTCAAATTCGTTTTCATTTCTAAGTTCAAGGCAGGCTTTAATGACAAAGCTTGCAATGTCAGGGGAGACAGAAGCAAACTTTCCTGAGTCCATTTCCTTGTTCAGGGTGTACATAAACTGACAGTAGGCTATGTTTGGATCATCAGTTTCTCCAGCTACGGGAAGGAGAATATCCTGGGTCCAGAAGCCGTACATCCTGGTGGTATCAACGTAGGTGTTTATATATTCCTTTTTCCATGCCGCTCTGAAGCACACATCCTCAAAGTTTGGTTCCTTTGGGAGATGAGCTGTGTAAAGCTGTCCTTCAATTGTCTCTTGAAATCTGTCGTAATCAGGCTTCTCGCCTTCTGCGCTAGCTGCAAACAGATTGTAATAATTTCTTTTGAAAATCTCATTTATGGCGTAGAAACGAATCTCGCCGCAGTTTCCGTCAGGCTTTTTTTCAACCGACAGGACACTGCAGGCAATTGGAGACAGTTCAGCGCTTTGTTTTAATAATTCGTAGGTCAGTTTAGCCATATTTTTTCCACCTGTTATTTCACCATGTCAGAATTGTTGTAGAAGAAAGATTAACAAGATTCTTGAAATTTTCGTAATTATTGTCTGACATATATGCCCTCCAAAAAGAACGACATCACGATAATATTTGTACTATTATATATTATCACATCAGAGCCGTTAAATCTTGAATTGATGCCCATTTTAATTATGAAAATCTTATTAAAACTCTGCTTTCGATAACCTGCCTGGTGCGTTATAATAAACATCATAAGGAGGAGCGTGTATGGATATCTCAATTTCTATTATCTGGCTGGTTGTCACAGTTATCCTGTCCGTAATTGAAATGTTCACCATGGGCCTTGTTACCATCTGGTTCGCTGCCGGTGCTGCAGTAGCTTTTTTGCTGTCACTGTTTGATGCACCGATCGTGGTTCAGGTTGTGGCTTTTCTTGTGGTTTCCATAGTTGTACTGGTCCTTGTAAGGCCCATTGCAGCTAAACATTTCAATAACAGACTAAAGAAGACCAATATTGACGCATATATTGGCAGGAAACTGATAGCTAAGACTGAAATAGACAATCTTCATGGAACCGGAAAGGTAGATATGGACGGATCCACATGGCTGGCAGTTTCCAGCATGGACAACGTAGTTATCCCTGCAGGAAGTGAAGTCAAAGTTGTTGAAGTAAGAGGCGCAAAGCTTATTGTTGAAAGGGAGGACATTTAAATGGCAGGCATCATAGTAGCAGTATTCATCGTTTTACTTATCATTCTTTTGGCAACAAATATCAAGATCGTACCACAGGCACATTCCTATGTAGTTGAGGAACTTGGTGCATATAAGGAGACCTGGGATGTTGGTCTTCACTTTAAGATTCCTTTTATTGACAGAGTAGCAAGACAGGTGGACCTTAAGGAGCAGTACTGTGACTTCCCACCTCAGCCTGTTATCACACAGGATAACGTAACAATGCAGATCGACTCCATCGTATTCTTCAGAATTTCTGATCCAAAGGCTTATGCATACGGAGTAAGAAATCCTATCGGAGCTATTGAAAACCTTACAGCTACAACACTTCGTAACGTCATCGGTTCACTTACACTGGATGAGACCCTTACATCCAGAGATCAGATCAACGCACAGATGCAGGATGCACTGGATATTGCAACTGATCCATGGGGTATCAAGATCACCAGAGTAGAGCTTAAGAACATCAATCCTCCTGAGCAGATCCGTGATGCCATGGAGAAGCAGATGAAGGCTGAGCGTGAAAAGAGAGAGAAGATTCTTTTCGCAGAAGGTGAGAAGCAGAGCCAGATCACAGTTGCAGAAGGTGAGAAGCAGTCCAAGATCCTTCAGGCTGAGGCTGACAAGGCAGCAACGATCCTTAGAGCTGAAGCTGAGAGAGAGAAGAGGATCCGCGAGGCTGAAGGTCAGGCTGAAGCTATCAAGAGTATCCAGAAGGCTAATGCTGAGGGTATTACAATGCTTAAGGAAGCCGGAGCTGATGAGTCAGTTCTTACCCTTAAGAGCTTAGAGGCCTTTGAGAAGGCATCAAACGGACAGGCTACCAAGATAATCGTTCCTTCAAACATTCAGGGAATTGCAGGCCTGGCTGAATCTATCAAAGAGATCGTGAAATAATGAGTCTGGATTTTGCAGTTTTTTCTGATATACATGGAAACCATACGGCGCTTCAGGCGTGCATCGACTACGCTGTGGGAAAGGGCATTACGAACTTTGTTCTTTTGGGAGACTTCGTTACGGACTGCCCAAACCCGCAAAAGACCATGGAGCTTATCTACGTTCTGAAGCAGTACTTTAACACCTACATGATCCGTGGAAACAGGGAAGAGTATCTTTTGAATTACAGAAAGTCCGGGGCTGGGAACTGGAGAAAGGGCTCTGCCAGCGGAGCGCTCCTGTATACCTATGAGAACCTGACGGATAAGGATTTTGCCTTCTTTGAATCCCTTTCCAATTATGGGATCTACAAGGAAAAAGGATTTCCGGGATTTGAGTATTGCCACGGATCACCTACCGATACGAATGAGCTTCTTTTTAAGGAAAAGAGAAATACCAAGAGGGTACTATCGCACCTGAAGACGGGGGTTCTTCTGCACGGCCACACCCATATACAGGGGACCTATGTTTACAGAGGTAAGAAGGCCGTAAATCCCGGATCTGTAGGGATCCCATGGTACAACGACGGCAAGGCTCAGTTCTGTATCCTTCACGGTGATGGAAAGAGTTGGGAAGAGGAGTATATTCAACTGGACTATAACAGAAAAGAAATACTCCGGGAATTCAAGCACTCGGATGTATGCACCATGGCTCCTGCCTGGGCAGCTGTAACAATGCACACCATAAGGACGGGAGTGGACCTTAATCAGACGGTGCTTCTTCGTGCCATGAGACTATGTGAGCAGGAAAAGGGCTTTGTAAAATGGCCCAATATTCCTGAGAAGTACTGGGCTATAGCCCTGAAAGAGAATAATATAGATCTTTACGGAAAAGAAATTCCCAAGAATGTAGAAGAGAGCTAAATGCGAAGCCCTGCGGAAACGGATCTTTCGATCTATCCCGCAGGGCTTCTATATTTTAATTATGAAGTTAGACGGTCGTGTCTATGGTTGGAGTGGTGTTTGCCTGCTCTGCTGTAGTAGCAGCTGCTTTTTCCTGCTCTTTTGCCTTTGCCAGGATCTCAGATTTGGTATACACTCCGGAATTTTTGATGTTGCTCATATGGCTGTCCAGGAAGCTCGACTTTTTAGTACTTGATTTATTAGAGGAACCTGTAACTTTTCCTGTTGTAGTACTACTTGAAGTATCTGCAGCAGTAGTTGTGGAACCTGTTTCCTGGTAAGCCTTCAGCGCAGCGCCGTTACCTACTTTCTTAACGTAGGATTTCATCAGTGACCCGTAAGCACCGCTCTTTATCTGGTTGTAATCACCGTAAAGACTGCTCATGCTGCTGTTAAGGTCGAATTTACCGTTAAGGCTGCTGAATAAATCTACGCTCACCTTATCACCTCCTTGATCGATTGTCTGTATAGTAATACAGACGCTGTAACTTCCATGTCACAGCTTAAATTCGCATATTTTCCTAACGCTATTATGATATAGTACGAGATTTAATTCAATTTACTGGATATTAAAAAAGTATAAAAAATAAATATACTTGAATGCGGTGAAAAAAGGTGATAATATATGTTCTTGGAGGTTAGCACTCATTGGATAAGAGTGCTAACAAATCAAAAAGTATATTCAAGATATTATATAAAGGAGGCATTTGTAATGAAGTTAGTACCACTTGCAGACAGAGTTGTATTAAAGCAGCTTGAGGCAGAAGAGACTACCAAATCAGGAATCGTTCTTCCAGGAGCTGAGAAGGAGAAGCCACAGCAGGCTGAGGTTATCGCTGTAGGACCCGGCGGAGTTGTAGATGGCAAGGAAGTTAAGATGGAAGTTAAGAAGGGCGACAATGTCATCTATTCAAAGTACTCAGGAACAGAGGTTAAGCTTGATGATGTAACCTACATCATTGTTAAGCAGAGCGATATTCTTGCAATCATTCAATAATTCTTTTTCTAAATAAATTTTGGAGGAAACTAAAATGGCAAAGACAATTAAGTACGGCGCTGACGCCCGCACAGCTATGGTAGAAGGCGTTAATAAGCTTGCTGATACAGTAAGAGTTACACTTGGACCTAAAGGAAGAAACGTAGTTCTTGATAAGAGCTATGGCGCTCCTACAATCACTAACGACGGTGTTACAATCGCAAAAGAGATCGAGCTTGAGGATTCCTATGAGAACATGGGTGCTCAGCTTGTTAAGGAAGTTGCTACAAAGACTAATGATGTAGCAGGTGATGGAACAACAACAGCTACAGTTCTTGCACAGGCTATGATCAACGAGGGTGTTAAGAACCTGGCTGCAGGTGCTAACCCAATCGTACTCAGAAAGGGTATGAAGAAGGCTACAGATAAGGCTGTTGAGTCAATTGGCAAGATGGCTACAAAGGTTAAGGGCAAAGAGCAGATCATGAGAGTTGCTGCCGTATCATCAGGAGATGATGAGGTTGGTCAGATGATCGCTGATGCTATGGAGAAGGTTTCTAACGATGGTGTTATCACAATCGAAGAGTCCAAGACAATGCAGACAGAGCTTGACCTTGTAGAAGGAATGCAGTTCGACAGAGGCTACATCTCAGCTTACATGGCAACAGATATGGATAAGATGGAGGCTGCTTTAGAGGATCCATTCATCCTTATTACAGATAAGAAGATCTCTAATATCCAGGATATCCTTCCTCTTCTTGAGCAGATCGTTAAGACAGGTTCTAAGCTCCTTATCATCGCTGAGGATGTTGAGGGTGAGGCTCTTACAACTCTTATTGTTAACAAGCTTCGTGGAACATTCAATGTAGTAGCTGTTAAGGCACCAGGTTATGGCGACCGCAGAAAGGCTATGCTTGAGGATATCGCTATCCTTACAGGTGGTA
>CAMVRW010000037.1 GCA_947169985.1 uncultured Butyrivibrio sp.
ATCTTTGTTACAGTGTCATCCTTGGCAGATCCCTTTGTTGAGAATGAAAGGAAAGCAACCTTAGGATCTACACCGAAACGCTGTGCGCAGTTTACTGTCTCGCCACAGATCTCAACAAGCTCATCCTCGTTAGGGTTGATGTTGATTCCGCAGTCAGCCATTGCAATTACCTCGTTCTCGCCTGTAGCTGAAGGACGAACGAGGATGAAGCATGAAGAAACGATAGTGTTCTCAGGCTTTGTCTTAATGATCTGAAGAGCTGGACGAACAGTGTCAGCTGTTGAGTAAGTAGCTCCACCAAGAAGGCAGTCACCAAGACCCATCTTTACAAGCATGGTTCCGAAGTAGTTTGTCTGCTTAAGCATAGGAATAGCCTTTTCAGGAGTCATTCCCTTGCTCTTTCTAAGCTCACAGAACTCAGCAACCATTTCGTCGAACTTGTCATAGTTATCGGGATCTATTATCTGAGCGCCACGAATGTTGTAACCAGCGTCCTCAGCTGCCTTGTTGATCTCTGCTTCGTTTCCAAGAAGAATAGGCTTAATAAAGTTTCCTGCAAGAAGACGAGAAGCAGCCTCGAGAATTCTTGGATCTGAGCCCTCTGGGAAGACGATTGTCTTAGGGTTCTGCTTAAGTTTCTGAATCATATCACCAAATCCGTACATTTATTTTTCCTCCTTATATGTATCAGGTATTTGTTCTGATGTAAGCGCATACATTTCTGCTGCGAAGAGTAATTATAGTGCAAGGATTTTAAAAATAATTTGATTTCACTCAAATTTGACGGTAAAATGATTGGGAATAAATTAACAAAAAGAAAGGTGTAACACTATGAATATGAACCCAATGATTCTTATGCAAATGCAGCAAAGAATGCAGACTTTCCAACAGGATCATCCTAAGTTCCTGCCCTTCCTTAATGCGGTTAAGGACAATGCGCTTCAGGAGGGAACAGTCTTTGCCATGAAGGTAACAACTCCTGAGGGAAAGACACTGGAGTCAAACATCAAATTGACAGCTAATGATATCGAGACCATCAGAATGATGACAGACCCTGCAAATCAGAATTAAAGGGTTTTCAGATATCCATTTTCTTTCTTTACAAAGTCATATTTTTTAAGGTAGTCCTTGTGGTACTCGTCCGGTCCATTGTAGGTAAGAGAAGTGATCCCTTTAGCCGGCAGCTTTGAAAAGATAAAATCTCCTATAGAAAAGTCCCTGAACTCAGGTAGTGAATAATCAAGGAGAATGTCGAAGGAGTTATCGTCATTTCTGTTTCCTGCAAAGACTCCCGCAGGGGAACCCTGATAGCATATAAGATATGCAAGGTTTGCCTTGTCGAGGGTCAGCTCAATGCCCGGGAAGCACTTTTCAATGTCATCTTTACAGCGGTCAACGGTATACCTCAGCATACCATCTTCAGGAGATACTTCTACAAGGTCATAGTTCCTTGTATTCTCACTGGTATTGCCCATCTTCACAAGATGATAGATGTTGATGATAACGAGACAAAGATTCATTATGGCTGTTGGATAGGAGTGTATGATAAATGCATACACGGTAAAGATTACACTTCCTATGGAGTTAACAATCCTGAGTTTCCTGACGGATACCATCAGGAAAGAGACCAGCACAAGGGCTGATCCAAGATAACCTACAGCTTCAATGATCATACTGGAATTCATAAAAACCTCACTAAAAATATTATTTTCGTACTTACCTATTATAATATAAAATGCCAATTTGGACATAGAAAAAAGCCGTTCAAGCGGCTTTTTTTCGTGCAATAAATGTATTTCCGACTACTTTTATCAGGATAGTAAAAGAATAATAAACGTAGCAAAAGATGCAACAAAAGCAGATACGCAGGATGCAGTAACAATCTTTGACCTGAAATCAGATGCATCTACATATTTGCCGTTGAATATGATCGTATCAATTACTTTAGGCTCGTGGCCTTTATGTACAGACTTCATACTATCCATTTATTTATCTCCGCATGTAATCTTACAAACCCATTTTTCATATCATAACCTATAAATCTTTATTTTCCCGTAACTGCCACTAAAGAAATTATAAAAAGAGTATTAATATCGTATGATTCTGTGATATACTGTCAAAAATGTTGATTTAACGATTTAGTTTGCTAAAGAGCAAAAGGGGGTTTTACGTGAAGGTATCAATAAGTCTTGAGAAGGCAAAAGAGATAATAGCAGGCGGGAACTATGATGTCATTCCTATAAGCTGCGAGATCCTGTCTGATTTCATTACTCCAATTGAACTGGTCAGAAAGCTTAAAAATGTGTCTGATCATTGCTACATGCTGGAATCTGCCCAGGCCAACGAGTACTGGGGACGATATACATTTTTAGGTTACGATCCCAAAATGGCAATAACCTGCAAGGATGGGGAGCTGGTAGCAGGGGATACGGTCTATAAGACTACTGAACCCTGGAAGATCTTAAAAGAGATACTAGGCGGCTTTAAGAGCCCTCATTTTGAGGATCTGCCTTCATTTACCGGCGGATTAGTGGGCTATTTTTCTTTTGATTATTATGGCTACTGTGAGCCTACTGCCAGAAGAAAAGTTGAGGATTCAGATGCCTTTAAGGATCTTGATCTGATGCTCTTTGATAAAGTCATAGCTTTTGACAACGTCAAACAGAAAATAATAGTCATTGCAAATGCCGTAACAAGCGATATTGAAAAAGGCTATGCGGATGCTGTAAAAGAGCTGGAAAGAATAGTTGATCTTATAGAAAACGGAGAGAAAAAACCTGAGGAAAAGGGCATTCTTACAGGTGAGGTAACACCTCTTTTCAGCAGGGAAGAATACTGTGAAATGGTTGAAAAGGCCAAGAGATATATCCGTGAGGGAGATATCTTCCAGATTGTTCTCTCAAACAGGCTTTCTGCGCCATTTAAGGGAAGTCTTTTTGATACCTACAGAGTTCTAAGGACTATAAACCCTTCTCCTTACATGTTCTATTTTTCCGGAACAGATGTTGAGGTGGCAGGAGCATCCCCTGAGACTCTTGTAAAGCTTGAAAATGGGGTTCTGCACACCTTCCCTCTGGCTGGAACCAGGCCAAGAGGAGCTACCGAGGAAGAGGATAAAGCCCTGGAAAAAGAGCTTTTGGCAGACGAAAAGGAGCTGGCAGAGCACAACATGCTGGTGGATCTGGGACGTAATGACCTTGGAAAGATCAGTGAATTTGGCTCTGTTGAGGTTGAGAAGCTTCATTCCATAGAGAGATACTCCCACGTTATGCATATAGGCTCAACGGTAAGAGGTATCATCAGGAAGGAATATGATGCGCTTGATGCCATCAATGCAGTTCTTCCTGCAGGGACCTTGTCAGGAGCACCCAAAATCAGGGCTTGTCAGCTCATAGGAGAGCTTGAAAACAACAAGCGCGGAATATATGGCGGAGCTATCGGATATATCGATTTTGCGGGAAATATGGACACATGTATAGCTATCCGTCTTGTATACAAGAAAAACGACACTGTATTTGTCAGAAGCGGAGCAGGAATAGTTGCCGATTCTGATCCGGAAAAGGAATACACAGAGTGCCTTAATAAGGCCAGAGCTTCACTTCGCGCATTGGAGCTTTCTCAGGAGGTGAGCAGATGATTTTACTGATCGATAATTATGACAGTTTTTCCTACAATCTGTTCCAGCTTGTTGGGGAGATAGACCCGGATATCAGGGTCATAAGAAATGACGAGATGACTGTTGATGAGATAAGGGCACTTAACCCGGACAGGATCATTTTATCTCCCGGTCCCGGAAGACCGGAGGATGCAGGTATTATTGTTGAGGCAGCAAGGACCCTGGGAAAAGAAATACCGACTCTTGGAGTATGTCTAGGACATCAGGCAATCTGCATGGCATTCGGGGCAACGATCACCTATGCAAAAGAGCTAATGCATGGCAAGCAGTCAATGGTGAAGTTCGATAACAGCTCTCTGATCTTTAGCGATTGTCCGGAAAATGCACCGGTTGCAAGATACCATTCTCTGGCGGCTGAAAACGGCACTATTCCTGATTGTTTAAAGATAACAGCCGTTACTGAAGATGGAGAGGTAATGGCTGTTCAGCATAAGGATTACCCAATATATGGTGTACAGTTCCATCCGGAGTCCATTATGACCCCCGATGGAAAGGCAATGTTAAAAAGTTTTATAAAAAAGTGTTGACAAGATATAGCGTTTAGGAATATTATGTGAAAAATAAAAATTGTATACAGGTATTCAAGTGATCAACAAGGGCGTTGATGGAAGTTCATTTTTTGTGAGTTTCCACCAACGCCCTTTTTTCACGTTCATGAAAAGTCAGGAGACAAATATATGTGCTCAATACTTGGAACAACATCAAAAACAATTAAACAGGAAGAGTTAAGACCTTTCTTTGACAGGACCATTCCAAGAGGCCCGGATATGTCAAAGCTTATAGAGACGCCTATCGGCTATCTTGGTTTTCACAGGCTTGCGATCATGGGACTTCATCTTGAGGGAATGCAGCCCTTTGAACTGGAGGGAGATATTGCTGTATGTAACGGCGAGATCTACGGCTTCAGAAAGATGAAAAAGGAGCTTCAGAAGAAGGGATACAGCTTCAAGAGCGATTCAGACTGCGAAGTAATCCTTCCCCTCTACCACGAGTATGGAAATGCTATGTGGGAAAAGCTTGGAAGCGAGTTTGCCTGCATCATATACGACCATGAAAAGAACGAACTAATTGCAGGAAGAGACCCCATGGGAATCAGACCTCTTTTCTACGGATATGGAAGCGACGGGGCAATAATGTTTGCTTCAGAGGCATGTAACCTTCAGGGGCTTTGCGATGAGATAAAGCCATTTCCTCCCGGACATTTCTATGAAGGCGGCATGTTTGTAAGATTTGAGAACCTTACAGATGTAGAGAGCTACAGCACATCAGATGTTGAAGAGGCTTGCCAGGAGATCCATGACAGATTCACCAAATCTGTTAAGGACAGAATGGATGCTGATGCTCCACTGGGATTTCTTTTATCAGGTGGTCTTGATTCAAGCCTTGTATGTGCCATTAGCCAGAGGCTTCTGAACGAAGAGGCACAGACAGGTAAAAAGAGCCGTAAGAGAATAAGAACCTTTGCCATAGGAATGGAAAAGGATGCCATAGATCTTAAGTACGCCAAGGAAGTTGCAGATTACATAGGTTCTGACCACACAGAGGTGTACATGACCAGGGAACAGGTCCTTGAGGAGCTTCCAAATGTCATAAAGCTTCTTGGAACCTGGGATATTACAACAATCAGAGCCAGCATGGGAATGTACCTTTGCTGCAAGGCAATCCACGAGAATACAGACGTGAGAGTCCTTATGACCGGTGAGATTTCCGATGAGCTCTTTGGATATAAGTACACAGACTTCGCACCAAATGCTGAGGAATTCCAGAAGGAAGCAAAAAAGAGAGTTGATGAGCTCTATATGTACGACGTTTTGAGGGCTGACAGATGCATCAGTGCTAATTCCCTGGAAGCAAGAGTTCCCTTCGGAGATGTTTCTTTTGTCAAATATGTAATGAGTATTGACCCGGAAATAAAGATGAATAAGTACAACATGGGAAAATACCTGCTTAGACATGCCTTTGAAAAAGAAAAGCTCCTTCCGGACAACATTCTTTGGAGACAGAAAGCAGCCTTTTCCGATGCCGTAGGACACAGCATGGTTGATGATCTTAAGGCATACGCAGAAGAGAAGTACTCAGATGAAGAGTTTGAGGCAAGGAAAAAGAAATATACCTACTGCCAGCCATTTACAAAAGAAAGTCTTCTTTACAGAGAGATTTTTGAGGAGTTCTATCCCGGACAGGCACCTATGATCAAGGATTTCTGGATGCCAAATAAGGAATGGGAAGGATGCGATGTAAACGATCCTTCAGCGAGAGTTCTTTCTAATTATGGAGAATCCGGAGATACCCTTGAAGAAGTAGAAAAGCACGAGAAACTTAAAATTTCTTGAAAATAATATATCAGGAGGATGAGGATATGAAAAAAGAGGCCACACATTTACCGGAACTGTTTGGAAGTTACGTTTTCAACGAAGAAACAATGAAGGAGAGACTTTCAAGTGCTTCCTTCAAGGCATGGAAACAGTGCATCACAGACGGATCACCACTTGAGCTTTCTACAGCTAATGAGATTGCAGAAGCTATGAAGCAGTGGGCAGTTGAGAAGGGTGCAACACACTATACACATTGGTTCCAGCCAATGACCGGCGTTACAGCAGAAAAGCACGACAGCTTTATTGATCCTGTTGGCGGCGGAAAGATCGTAATGGACTTCTCAGGAAAAGAGCTTGTAAGAGGAGAGCCCGATGCATCTTCATTCCCATCAGGTGGACTTAGAGCTACATTTGAGGCTAGAGGATATACAGCATGGGATCCTACATCTTTTGCATTCGTAAAGGATAATTCCTTATATATTCCTACAATCTTCCTTTCATATTCAGGAGAGGCACTGGATAAAAAGACTCCTCTTCTGCGTTCAATGGATGCAGTAAGTAAGCAGTCTATCCGTGTTCTCAGGCTCTTTGGAGACACAGAGACAAAGCGCGTAACAGCACAGTGTGGTCCTGAGCAGGAGTATTTCCTTGTTGATAAGGAGCTCTATAAGGAGCGTGAAGACCTTATTATGACAGGAAGAACTCTTTTCGGAAATAAGCCTCCTAAGGGACAGGAGCTTGAGGATCACTACTTTGGAGCTATTAAGCCTAGAGTAGCTGCATACATGGAGGATCTGGACAACGAACTTTGGAAGCTTGGAGTTCTTTCAAAGACAAAGCACAACGAGGTTGCTCCTTCACAGCATGAGATGGCACCTGTTTACTCAGATGCAAACACAGCTTCAGATTCAAACCAGATCGCTATGGATACAATGAAGAAAGTCGCTGACAGACACGGTTTTGTATGTCTTCTTCATGAGAAGCCATTTGCAGGAGTTAATGGATCAGGTAAGCATGATAACTGGTCAATCGGTACAGATACAGGAAAGAACCTTCTTAAGCCCGGCAGCACACCTAGCCAGAATGCACAGTTCCTTCTGTTCCTGGCAGCCTTTGTAAAGGGCGTAGATGAGTATCAGGATACTCTTCGCTGCACAGTTGCATCGGCAGGAAACGACCACAGACTTGGAGCTCAGGAGGCACCACCAGCTATCATCTCTATCTTCCTTGGAGATGAGCTTGAGGCAGTAGTTGAGTCCATTATTAAAGGAAAGCCATACAAGGATGGCGGAAAGAAGAAGATTGAGATCGGCATCGATGTACTTCCTTCTATTCCACAGGACAACACAGATAGAAACAGAACATCACCTATGGCCTTCACAGGTAATAAGTTTGAGTTCCGTATGCTGGGTTCAGCTCAGTCAATCTCCGGACCAAACATTGCACTTAACACCATTATGGCTCAGGAGCTTAAGGAATTTGCTGATACTCTCGAGAAGTCAAAGAACTTCAATGCAGACCTTCAGAAGCTCATTAAAAAGACCTTTACAGATCACCAGAGGATCATCTTCAACGGAAACGGATATGACAGCTCATGGGTTAAGGAAGCAACAAAGAGAGGACTTTCAAACCTTATTTCAACAGCAGATGCCCTTCCTCACTACGCAGATAAGAAGGCAGTTGATCTTTACGTTTCAAACGGTGTTTACACAGAGGGCGAGCTTGAAGCAAGAGCACTTATCCATGCTGATACCTACAATGCTAAGATCGCTATCGAAGCAAACACTATGCTGGATATGATCAGAAGACAGATCCTTCCTGCAGTTTCATCCTATGCTGCTGATCTTTGCGACAGAATGGCAACACTTAAGGCTGCCGGCTGTGTAACAGCATATGAGACTGATACATCCAAGGAAGTTGCAGTTCTTACAGATGCACTCATGAAGCAGTGCCAGAAGCTTTCAAAGGATATGGACAAGGTTCCTGAGGATCCATGGAAGGCACTTGCTTACTATCACAAGACAATCATTGCGGATATGGATGCTGCAAGAAAGTCTGCAGACGCTTTAGAGCTTTTAGTAGACCAGCAGTACTGGCCATTCCCAGTATATTCAGATCTTCTTTTCTCAGAATGATAAACTACCGGTAAATCTGCTCCGGCCTTTGGCCGGAGCAAAGAAACCGGTTTAGGAGACAGTAACCATGACACAGATGTTATACAACGACAATATTGAGCGTGATGCCTGCGGAATAGGTGCAGTTGTAAATATAGATGGACATGCAGATGTTAAGGCACTGGATGACGCTCTGAGCATAGTAGAAAAGCTGGAGCACAGAGCCGGTAAGGATGCCAGCGGAATGGTTGGAGACGGCGTAGGAATACTGTTGCAGATCTCTCACGCATTCTTTTCCAAAGCAGCCAGATGCTGTGGTGTTGAGCTTAAGGACGCAAGGGACTATGGAATAGGAATGTTCTTCTTCCCACAAAATGACCTTAAAAGAACCTTTGCAAAGAGGATGTTCGAGGTTATCTGCGAAAAGAGCGATCTTAAATTCCTTGGCTGGAGAGACGTTCCGGTACATCCTGAAATCCTTGGAGATATGGCCAGAGACTGCATGCCATATATCTGCCAGTGCTTTATCGAAAGACCTGAGGACTGCGAAAAGGGCATAGATTTTGACAGAAAGCTCTACGTCTGCAGGAGAGAGTTTGAGCAGAGCTCAGATGATACCTACATTACGTCTTTGTCATCAAGGACCATTGTTTATAAAGGAATGTTCCTGGTAAAACAGCTTCGGGCATTCTATGAGGACCTTCAGAGCAAGGACTACAAGACAGCAATTGCCATGGTCCACTCAAGGTTTTCAACTAATACTACTCCCAGCTGGGAGAGAGCACATCCCTACAGAATGATTGCCCACAACGGCGAGATCAACACCATCAGAGGTAACATCGACAGGATGCTTGCCAGGGAAGAAACAATCATTTCGCCCGTTATGAATGACGCAGATATCGATAAGATCTTTCCGGTGGTCAACAAGAGTGGTTCCGATTCAGCAATGCTGGATAACACCCTTGAATTTATGTACATGAACGGCATTGATCTTCCTCTGGCTGTAATGATGACAATACCTGAGCCCTGGAAGCACAATCACTTCATGGAGGAGAACAAAAAAGATTTCTATCATTACTACGCTACCATGATGGAGCCCTGGGATGGACCGGCTGCGATTCTTTTCACCGATGGTGATGTACTGGGGGCTACCCTGGACAGAAACGGCCTTCGTCCTTCCAGATACTATATAACTGACGACAACAGACTGATCCTTTCCTCCGAGGTAGGTGTTCTGGATATTGAGCCTAAGCATATCGTTAAGAAATCAAGGCTTCAGCCCGGAAAGATCCTTCTTGTGGATACCAAGGAAAAGAGGATCATCTCCGATGAGGAGTGCAAGAATTATTACGCGTCCAGACAGCCCTACGGCGAGTGGATCGACGGAAATCTCCTTCATCTTGGAGAGCTGGCTGTTCCAAATAAAAAGATCCCAACACATTCTCAGGAACTTAGAGATAAGCTCTACAAAGCCTTTGGATATACCTATGAAGACGTTAAAAACGGTATTCTTCCAATGGCAGCTAACGGAATAGAGGCAACTGCCTCCATGGGACACGATGTTCCTTTGGCAGTACTTTCAGAGAAGCATCAGCCTCTTTTCTCATATTTCAAACAGCTCTTTGCCCAGGTCACAAACCCGCCTATCGACTCGCTTCGCGAGGAAATAGTAACAGATACAACCGTTTATATTGGATCTGACGGTAACCTTTTGCAGGAAAAGAGCGAAAACTGTCGTGTACTTGAGGTTAATAACCCCATCCTTACGGGAGTTGACCTTCTTAAGATAAAGACCCTGAATCAGCCGGGATTTAAGACTGAGACAATATCTCTTTTGTATTATAAGAACACATCCCTGAAAAAGGCGCTGGAGCAGCTTTCTATCAGCGTAGACAGGGCATACAGCAAGGGAAGCAACATTATCATCCTCTCTGACAGAGGAATCGATGAGAACCATGTGGCAATTCCTTCACTGCTGGCGATCTCCTCAGTTGAGCAGCATCTGGTCAGGACCAAGAAAAGAACTGCCATCTCTCTTATATTAGAGAGCGGCGAGCCCAGAGACGTACATCAGATGGCAACTATTCTTGGATTTGGTGCAAGAGCCATCAACCCTTACCTGGCACATGAATGCATTGCTGAGCTTATCGACATCGGTATTCTGGACAAGGATTACCACACGGCGATCAAGGATTACAATTTCGCGATCCTTCACGGAATTGTAAAGACTGCAGCAAAGATGGGTATTTCAACCCTTCAGTCATACCAGTCAGCTAGGATTTTCGAGGCAATCGGTCTTTCCAAGGAAGTAATTGATGACTACTTTACAGGAACAGTCAGCAGGGTAGGCGGAATCGGCCTTGCAGAGATCGAGGAGGGAATCAAATTCCGTCATGATCACGCCTTTGACCCTATGGGTCTTGGAACGGATACAAGCCTTGACAGCACAGGATTCCACAAGCTTAGAAGCGGAAATGATAAAGAGGATCATCTATATAATCCTCAGACTATAATAGCCCTTCAGCAGGCTACAAAATCAGGCAGCTACGAGAGATTCAAGGAATACACCGACATGGTGGATGATGAAAAGCCACATACATTAAGAGGTCTTCTTGAATTTGTAGCGGTAAAGGAGCCTGTTCCTCTTGATCAGGTAGAGCCTGCATCTGAGATTGTAAAGCGCTTTAACACAGGCGCCATGAGCTACGGCTCAATCTCTCAGGAAGCCCACGAGACAATGGCTATTGCCATGAATACCCTGGGCGGTAAGTCAAATACCGGTGAAGGCGGCGAAAACCCTGACAGATTTGGAACCATAAGAAATAGTGCTATCAAGCAGGTGGCTTCAGGAAGATTTGGTGTGTCCAGCAGATACCTTCTAAGTGCCCAGGAGATTCAGATCAAGATGGCTCAGGGCGCTAAGCCCGGTGAAGGTGGACATCTTCCGGGAAAGAAAGTATATCCCTGGGTTGCAAAGACCAGGTTCTCAACTCCCGGAGTATCACTGATTTCACCCCCGCCACATCACGATATCTATTCTATCGAGGATCTGGCACAGCTTATATATGACCTTAAAAATGCCAATAGAAAGGCAAGGATATCAGTAAAACTGGTATCTGAGGCCGGAGTTGGAACCATAGCATCAGGTGTTGCCAAGGCAGGAGCTCAGGTTATCCTGATTTCAGGCTATGACGGAGGAACAGGTGCAGCTCCACAGAGCTCAATCCATAACGCGGGACTTCCCTGGGAGCTTGGTGTGGCTGAGGCACACAGAGCGCTTATTGAGAGCGGACTTAGAGATCACGTTATCCTTGAGACCGACGGAAAGCTCATGAGTGGTCGGGACGTTGCCATTGCTTGTCTTCTTGGTGCTGAGGAGTTCGGATTTGCTACAGCTCCCCTTGTAACCATGGGCTGTATGATGATGAGAGTCTGCAATCAGGATACATGTCCTGTGGGTATTGCAACTCAGAATGAGACCCTTAGAAAGAGATTTAAGGGTAAGCCGGAATACGTTATGAACTTCATGCTTTTCATAGCTGAAGAACTCCGTGAGATCATGGCTCGCCTTGGATTTAAGACTGTAGATGAGATGGTTGGAAGAACCGACTGTCTGCAGGTTAAGGAAAAGCAGATCACAAAGCGTGCCGAGATGGTAAATCTCACTCAGATCCTGAACAGGGACTACGCAGGAATTGAGGACAGACACTTTAATCCGGCCAAGATCTACGATTTCAAGCTGAATACTACAGTTGATGAAGCAGTTCTTTTACCTAAGTTTGAAAAGTTCATCTCTCAGGGCAAAAAACACGATGAGGAAGTCATTGTTACCAGCACAAACAGGGCAGTTGGAACCATCATGGGCTCTGTTATCACTGAGAAGCTGGGAACAGAGCTTCCCGATGACACCTTCGTGGTTAACTGCCAGGGCGGAGTAGGCCAGTCCTTTGGAGCATTTATTCCAAAGGGAATGACCTTAAAGCTTGAAGGAGATGCCAATGACGGACTTGGAAAGGGCCTTTCCGGCGGAAAGATTGTAGTTGTACCGCCTAGGGAAGCTAAGTTCAAGGCATCGGAGAACATAATTGTCGGAAATGTGGCACTGTACGGTGCAACCTCAGGAAAAGCTTATATCTGCGGAGTAGCCGGAGAGAGGTTCTGTGTAAGAAATTCAGGAGCCATCGCAGTAGTTGAGGGCTGTGGAGACCACGGTCTTGAGTATATGACCGGCGGAAGAGCAGTTGTCCTTGGAGACACCGGTAAAAACTTTGCAGCAGGTATGAGCGGCGGAATCGCTTACGTTCTGGATACAAAACATGATCTGTATAAGCGCATGAATAAGGAAATGGTTTCACTTCAGGAGCTTATAGAGAAATACGATATAGCAGAACTTAAGGATATCCTTGAGGACTACGTAAAAGAAACCGGATCAGAGCTTGGAAAGTCAGTACTTGAGAACTTTGAAGAGAACATTCCTCACTTTAAGAAGATCGTTCCACATGACTACCAAAAGGTGATAAGTGCCATCGGTCGTTTCGAGGAGCAGGGAATATCCCATGAAAATGCAGTACTTGAGGCATTTAATGAGATAACAAAGTAATGAGGAAAGGGATTTGTTAAGATGGGAAAGCCAACAGGATTTTTGGAATATGCAAGACGTGAGGATGCTTGTATCCCCGCTGATGAGCGCATATATAACTTCAATGAATTTCATATTTCCCTTGACCCGGAAAAGAGAAAGGAACAGGGCGCCAGGTGTATGAATTGTGGTGTTCCTATGTGCCAGTCCGCTATAAAGCTTAAGGGAATGGTCACAGGATGCCCCCTTCATAACCTGATTCCTGAGTGGAATGACGAGATCTACCACGACCATATAGCTCATGCCCTTTCAAGACTCTTAAAAACCAGTAATTTCCCGGAATTTACCGGAAGGGTTTGCCCGGCACTTTGCGAAAAAGCCTGCATCTGTGGCATGAATGAAGATCCGGTAACGATCCATAACAACGAGTTATACCTTATAGAGACAGCCTTTAAGCAGGGGATCATGACACCCAGGATCCCAAAGGTCAGAAGCAGCAAGAGAGTTGCTGTCATAGGCAGTGGTCCTTCGGGGCTTGCTGTTGCTGACCAGCTTAATCACAGAGGTCACAACGTCACTGTATTTGAAAGGGAAGATCGCATAGGCGGACTTTTGATGTATGGAATCCCCAACA
>CAMVRW010000038.1 GCA_947169985.1 uncultured Butyrivibrio sp.
TTTTGATTGACGCGATCATTTCTTCCTTGGTGGAAGTTCCTGCGTCAAACATAGTGTTTGTCATTCTTGTATAGGCCTTGTGCTCAAAGTTTTCGCGCTTTCCATTGCCGGTAGGCTTTAAGCCGAGGCGGAGAGCAGCAAGGGCGTCGCATACACCTGTTTTCAAAATACCTTTATCAATTTCAATAACGTCTCCTGCAGGAGTTCCCTCGTCGTCAAAGGCATAGCTGGCTACGTCCTTTACACACTTGGCACCCTCATGCATGGTAACAAGGTCAGAACCTACGCGTTTGTCGATATATTCTGCTCCAAGAGCCCTCTTTTTAACAAACATATCCATCTCAACGCCGTGACCAAAAGCTTCATGGGCGATAAGGCCGGAAACTTCAGGTGTTGTGATGATGTCATATTCGCCGGGTTCTATGGTGCCGGCACCCAGATCGTCATTTAATGCTGTATAAGCCTCTTTTACTGCCTTGGAAAGACCGTCAAAAAGAGCCGGGCCTTCCCTGTCGGAAATGCCGTTGTAGGAAGAATTACTCTTTCCGTCTCTAACACCGATCATGGAAACGGAGCCTTCAGAGTATACATAGCTCTGACGAAGGTCTTTATTTGCTGTAAGGAACATCTTGCAAACATGGGTTGACTGAGCTCTTACATTGCAGTCGATGATCTCCTCAGACATAGCGACACCTTCATCGCTGAACTTCTGGAGCTTGGCAACCAGGGCACTTAAATCAGTGGATTCCGGAAGATCCGTTGTATCCATTTCTACAAAGAGCTCTTCTGGATCATCGCTGAGGATTTTTGTGTCATAAACCTTTGAGTCTGTAGCCTTTAAAAGAGAAAGCCGCATATCGAGGACCTTTTTGATCTTTTCTGCTGTTTCTTTTACCTGGGATGGATCAAAGAGGTTAAAAGAATATTCGCTGTAAAGGCCATCTTTATATACCCTTACAACAGTTCCTCTCTCTGTTGTGAGGTTCTCTCCATTGATTGATTTAACTCTCTGTGAAGCAGTTATGGTAAAACCAACGGAATCCGTTGATAGAACGCTGACATAGTCGTAGCTTGTCTTAAGCTCGGCTATAAGCGCTTTAAGGCCGTCAGCAATGCCGGCCAGATATGGCGAAAAAGTAGCTTTCATTAGCTGTACCTCCTAATACTTACTAATCTGCGCAAACAGCGCAGCCTTGTTAATTGTAAGGTATCAGGGGCATTAAAACAAGCTATAGCGCTAAAAAAGTACCGCCACCGGGAGCCTGCCGCAGTGACGGTACTTTATTTTTCGTTGAGATTGTTCATGTAGTACCAACCTCCTTTCTTACTCTTTATATCGGCATTGGAACCGTGGAAATTAGCGGGAATTATTAACAAATTCTAATCTTTTTATTACTATATGGTTATTTGAAAAATGAGCGATAAAACGATAAAATATTATTATGGTGAATTATGCAAATGCTTAATTACGGGGAATGAGAATGAAAAAATACTCTTACAGTAAAGAAGAACGGGCATTTATAGAAGGGAACTGCATCCCTTTTTCAACATATCAGTTTATAGACAACCATGTGGAAACTCTTGCAATATCCGCAGGGTTTGTTGATCTGTTCAATCTGGACAATCTGGATGAGGCCTATCGAATAATGAGAAACGATATGTATCTTGATGCTCATCCGGATGACATATCCAGGATTGCAGATGCGGCAGAGCGGTTTGCATTTTCCGATGAGCCTTATGACATCCTGTTTCGAAATATGAATCGCGGAGAATACAGGGTTATCAGGGCGAAGGGGGAGCACATGTATACTCCTTCCGGAGAGCGAATCGCTGTGGTCTGGTACACGGATGAAGGGCCATACGTGGCTGATCCTGAAGGAGGCGACGATCCATTTGCCTATTCTCTTAGCAGAGTAATAAGAGATAATTCCAGAAATTATAACGAGAAATTTGATCATCTGACGGGACTTCCTCAGATGAGTTATTTCTTTGAACTGGCAGTTGCCGGGAGGGAAGAAATAGAAAAAGCCGGTGGTTTGGCTGCTATGCTGTTTTTTGACCTTAGCGGTATGAAGATATACAACCAGAAGTATGGGTTTGGTGAGGGAAATATCCTGTTAAAGAAAATAGCCCGTGTTCTGGTCAGGCATTTTGGATCAAACAACTGCAGCAGATTCAATGGAGATCATTTTGCGGTTTACACCAGTCAAAGTGACTTAGAGCAGAGACTTCAGGTAGTTCTGGCAGAGCTGGAAGTCGTTAACGGAAGTAATTCACTTCCTGTAAGGATAGGAGTATATAGGGCAATGGATGGGCAGAACGATCCCAGTACTGCCTGTGATAGAGCCAAGATAGCCTGTGATTCTTCAAGAAACTCCTATATTTCCAGCATTAACTATTTTGATGATGAAATGCTTCACAAGGAAGAAATGAGGCAGTATGTCATTTCCAATCTTGAAAAAGCTATCAAGGAAGGCTGGATACAGGTTTATTATCAGCCTATTATCAGAGCGACCAATGGGCTGGTGAGCGATGAGGAGGCTCTTTCAAGATGGATCGATCCAGAGCGCGGTACCATTATGCCGGGGGATTTTATACCAATCCTGGAAGATACGGGACTTGCTTATAAGCTTGATCTTTTTGTCCTTGATAATGTAATCGAAAAGATGAAGATTCAGGATAGGGAAGGATTTTTTGTTGTTCCACAGTCACTGAACCTTTCAAGGACTGATTTCTATGCCTGCGATATCGTGGAAGAGATCAAGAAGAGGATAGATGATGCCGGAGTTGATCACTCCAGGCTTACTATAGAGATAACAGAGTCTGTTGTGGGCAGCGACGTGGAATATATGAAGGAGCAGATTGAACGATTCCAGGCTCTTGGATTTGCTGTGTGGATGGACGACTACGGTAGTGGATACTCCTCGCCTGAACTGCTTCAGGCTATTCATTTTGATACTTTGAAGTTTGATATGCAGTATGTTCAATCTTTTGAGAATGGTGATGAGAATAAGATAATTCTTACTGAACTTATAAAGATGGCGATATCCCTTGGCATAGAGACTGTTGTAGAGGGAGTTGAGACTAAGGAACAGGTGGATTTCCTAAAGGATATAGGTTGTGCGAAACTCCAGGGCTATTATTACAGTATGCCTCTGTCACATGAAAAACTGGTGGAGATCAGTAAGGGCGAGCCATTATTTGGCTGCGAGAATCCGGCTGAAACAGAGTACTACTCTATCATTGGTAAGATAAGTCTTTATGATATGACAGTTACACAGGATGATGCTGAGGGTGGATTTCTAAAGAATTACTTTAATGCCCTTCCTATGGCCATTATGGAAATGAATGACACGGATCTGTGGATAGTTAGGGCCAATCAGACTTACAAGGAGTTTTTCTCCAAGAGCTTTGACGGTGCAGATGCCAATGCAGACAGGACTAAGGATGTGGGAGAGTTGCAGGAAGGCAGAGGGTCAGCGTTTATCAAGGCACTTCAGCAGTGTGCCAAGGATGGGAAAAGAGCTCTTCTGGATGAGAGGACTCCTGATGGTGGAATGATGCACGTCTTTATAAGGCGTGTTGCAATAAACCCGGTTACGGGAGTAGTTGCTTTTGCTGTGGTACTTTTTGGTGTAGAGAACTCAAAGGATGCAAATAATCTGTCTTACACATATGTGGCACAGACTTTGGCATCTGATTATATCAGTCTTTACTATGTGGATTTAGATACTGATCAGTTTGTGGAATATGGTTCTACAAATGCTTATGACGACCTCGTAATTGAAAGACATGGGGAAAATTTTTTTGCCCAGTGTCACAGCGATTCTATTCTGCATATCTTTGATGAAGATAAAGAAGGTTTCTACGAGAGTTTCTTCAAGGAAAATGTAATGGAT
Source organism: uncultured Butyrivibrio sp. (assembly GCA_947169985.1). Taxonomy (GTDB): domain Bacteria; phylum Bacillota; class Clostridia; order Lachnospirales; family Lachnospiraceae; genus Butyrivibrio. The sequence goes on from CAMVRW010000038.1 coordinate 3,900, forward strand.
ATCCTCAATCAGAAAGGTGTGTATACTCTGACCTTTAGAATTGTTAAGAAGGATGAGCCTATCTATGTACATTTGAAGGCGGTAAAGATCAAAGCTAAGGGCAATTTTGCCATAATCGGAATAAGCGACATTGATGCTCAGAAAAAACAGCAGGAGTCGTTTGAGCGGATAAAGGAAGAACAGATAGCATATTCCAGGATATCTGCACTATCCGGTAATTACATTATTATTTTTACTGTTGATCCTGCTACAGGGGAGTATACCACCTACACCGTTGAACACAGCAAGCATGATCCGGGAATGCCTGAGCAGGGAGATGAGTTCCTGCATACCTTCAGAAGAGCCAGCAGGAATATGATCTATCTGGAGGACATGGAGAGGGTGCTTAATGAACTGACCATGGACAATATCCTTGCCCAGATCAGGCAGTATGGCATTTTTTCCATAACCTACAGGGATCTGCACTCCGGAGAGCCAAGGTACGTTAACCTAAGAGTTGCGCTGGTGGAAGAGAAAAATGGAAAGAGACTGCTTTTTGGTATAAGCGATGTCAATGAGCAGATAAAGAGGGAACAGGATGCTGCGGCTAAGCTTGCAGCGGCCAGGAATGAAGTAAACCGCGACGCTCTTACAGGGGTTAAGAATAAGCACGCGTACATCGACGTAGAGGCTCAGATCAACAGCATGATAGAAGAGAATAATGCTCCTGATTTTGCTGTGGTTGTAATGGATATCAATTCTCTTAAGCAGATAAATGACACTAAGGGACATCAGGCCGGTGATGAGCTTATTAAAAAAGGCTGCGATATTATCTGCAAAATATTCCGCCATAGTCCTGTATTCAGGATCGGTGGAGACGAGTTTGCTGTAATCGCCCAAGGTGGAGATTTCAAGAATATCAATAAGCTCATGGAGCTTTTAGATGAAAGCAACAAAAATAACCTGAAAGATGGCGATGTAGTAATAGCGGGAGGAGTTGCAAAATTCTGTAATGAGCGAAGCGTGGCGGATGTGTTCGCCAAGGCTGATGAGCTTATGTATCGCAACAAGCACCAATTAAAGAGTGGCTAAATATATAACATATATAATATATACAAAATGACCCTGAAAAGGAGCCGAAAATGTCTGCTAACAGAAAACCACTTAAGCGAAGCATAATAATAGGCTGTACTGTTTTCATAGTGCTTTTATGCCTTATTCTCAGTGTGCTCACATATACTACATACACCAGGTCTTTGTATCGGTCCTATGAAGCCAGAATGACAGATATTATCGAATATGTGGAGAGCCATATAGACGTTGATGATCTGGCACAGTGCATTGACACAGGTGTTGAATCAGAGAAATTTAAAGAGATGATGACCTTCATGGATGGGATAATGGAAGACTTTGACGTCCATTATCTATATATTGTTAAGCCTGTGGAATATGAAGACTCTTATGTTATGATGAATATTTTTTCTGCAGACACTGCCCAGGGAAGACTGGAAGACCCGGATGGATATTATTTGGGAATGCTTCTCCATGACGACTATGAGCTTAAGGATGTCCTTCTTTACAAGGAGGCTATGGAAAAGGACGGAATAGTCTTTTTCAAGAATGTCAGCATCTGGGGTTATGATTACACCGGACTTCTGACACTGGTAGATAGTAAGGGTGACAGGGTTGCAGCCCTTGGCGTGGATTTTGATGTTTATGAACTGCAAAGGTCTATACGGGCATTTACTATAGTAAATGTAGCGCTTATCGTTATTCTGGGATGTCTTTTCATGGGAATGTTTTTATTATGGATGAACAGGAATGTGTCAGAGCCTATTACCCGGTTGGAAAGGAGCGTTGTTGCTTTTGCATCTAGTGCCCACGACCAGAAGGATCCTGAAAAGCTCAAATATGATGATCCTGATATCCACACCCAGAATGAGGTAGAGTCCCTTTCAAATGCCATGAGTCAGATGTCCTTGGATATGAAGAAATATGTTAGAAATATCCTGGATGCTGAAGGCGTTGTTGAAGATATGAAGACCAAGGTCAACCAGATGGATATGGTGGTCTATCAGGATGCTCTGACCCATGTAAAGAACAAGGCCTGGTATGATATGACTGAAGAGAGGGTCAATGGGGATATTCAGGCTGGTACAGCAAGATTTGGAATCCTCATGGCGGACCTTAATAACCTCAAGAAGATAAATGACAATTATGGCCACGATCATGGAAACGACTATATTACCGGAGCCTGCCACCATATCTGTGTGACCTATCAGCATTCGCCGGTAGTCAGGGTCGGCGGTGATGAATTTGTTGTTATCCTGGAAAACAGCGACTATGACCACAGAGAGGAGCTTTTAGCTGAGATAAAAGAGGTATTCAACAAGGCTTGTTCTGATGCCTGGAAGGATCCATGGGAGAAGTATTCCTGTGCATTTGGAATGGCTGTATATGAGCAGGGAAAAGACCGAACTATGGAGGATGTCTTTAAGAGGGCAGATTCCATCATGTACAGAGATAAACAGAATTCAAAAATGGCGCGCCAATCATAAGGAACGCCATTTCTTTTTGACAAAGATCATCAGGATTGAGGTCCTTTATAGAAAAATGAGAGCATTGTAATATCATCAAACTGAGAGCCTTCGCCCACAAATGCGTCGATGTCCTCTTGCATGTTTTCCAAAAGCTTTTTTGCATCTGCTTCAGGATCCCTATTCAGGGACTGGAGCATTCTCTTTGTGCCGAAAAGCTTCATATCAAGGTTTGTTGCTTCGGTAACACCATCCGTGTAAACAAAGAAGCTGTCGCCGGGGTTCATATCAAAGGTGTGCTCTCCAAAAAGAAGTTCCTCAGAAATGGCCAGGGCAGGTGAGTGCTTATAGATAAGCAGTTCATATTCGCCACCGGCTCTTCTTATGGCAGGACACTCATGGCCTGCGTTGGAGGCCATTCCTCGGCCGGTTGAAAGTTCTATGATGCAGAACCAGACGGTTACGAAGAAATCTTCGGCGTTATTCTCGCTCAGCTGTTTATTCACATCCCTAAGGATTCTGGAGGGAGATAAGCCCTTCTTGGTCAGGGCGCTGTTTCTTATGATGGTCTTAGCTCTTGCCATGAAAAGAGCTGCCGGAACACCTTTTCCGGATACATCAGCCATGACAATTGCCAGGTGATCGTTGTCAATGAAGAAGAAATCATAGAAATCACCGCCTACTTCCTTGGCAGGAGTCATGGTGGCGTAGATATCAAGCTCTTTTCTGTCAGGGAAAGGAGGAAATACGCCGGGAAGCATGTCTGTCTGAATCTTGGAGGCAACGTCAAGTTCTGCGCTAATACGCTCTTTTTCTGCTGTTATAGACTGGATATTGTCGATATACTTTACGATGTCTTTTTCCATCTGGAGAACTGAAGAGGCCAGTTCCTCCATCTCGTCCCCTGTCTGGATATCCTCTATGGAGGTGTCTATCTCAGCGTTGTTGGAGGCGAATTTCCGAACGTTTCGCCTTAGAACCATAAGAGGGTTTATAAGGTTCTTGCTGATGAAATACCAGTTTGAGAGGCAGAAAAGTCCAAGCAGTAACAAGGATATAGCGATCATGTTCAGGAGGTAATCAATTAAGGTTGAACGGATCACCTTCATGTTGATATCCACAAAAAGAAGAGCTACAACATTTCCGGTGCTGTCCTTTATTGGGAGGCAGCTTGAAGTCAGATAGCCATATCTTTTGGATCTGCGGATCAGATAGCTCTTCGGGCGAACGCCTTCAGTATATGCCTGCCAGATTTCATCGAAAGAAGCGGATATTGGATCAGAATCCCCAATGAAAGTGGTGTTGTCGTAAACATAACGCATGGTTTTGTTTTCGTAAGGAACTACTATGTATATGTAGGCTACATCAGAGGTATCTTTCATGAATCGAAGATACTTTTTCATGGACTTATAATAGTCGTCTTCTTTCCAGGTTCTGGTATACTCGGCAATCTTGTCGTGATCGATCTCGTTGAGGATGATATCTCCCAGAACATAGCCTTTGTCGTTATATATTTTTTCTATGGAGCGGTTAAAAATATAAGAGCCTGCAGTGCAGGATAAGACCACCAGAATAAAGGTGAATATTGCTGTTCCGATAGTGGCTTTTCTGTTGATGCCCCACTTTTTCTTTTTATCCATAAATCCCCCTAATATGTGTCATGCTCATGGTAACATTCCACAATAATTAGTATAGCATAGATTTGGTACCTTATTATTACCTGAAGTTATAGCTTGTGATAAGGTAAGGCAAATTGACGGTAGGGATCCAGAGATGGTAACTTTAGTACATCAAATAGAGCTACGGCAGGTAAGGAGGAGAAATATATGGGATACAGATTTGAGACACTTCAGTTACACGTTGGACAGGAACAGCCGGATCCGACAACAGACGCAAGAGCGGTTCCGATTTACCAGACAACTTCTTATGTATTTAGAAACAGCCAGCATGCAGCCGACAGATTTGGCCTTGCTGATGCAGGAAACATATATGGAAGACTTACAAATTCAACTCAGGATGTTCTTGAAAAGAGACTTGCAGCCCTTGAAGGCGGCACAGCAGCTCTGGCAGTTGCTTCAGGCGCAGCAGCTATCACTTATACCATTCAGGCATTGGCAGCAAACGGTGGTCACATTGTAGCACAGAAGACCATCTACGGCGGAAGTTACAACCTCCTGGCACATACACTTCCACAGTATGGCGTAACTACTACTTTCGTGGATGCTCATGATCTGTTAGAGGTTGAGGGAGCAATAAAAGACAATACAAGAGCGATCTACCTTGAGACTTTAGGAAATCCTAACAGTGATATTCCTGATATCGATGCTATCGCAGAGATTGCTCATAAGCATGGACTTCCATTGGTTATTGATAATACCTTTGGAACACCATATCTTATCAGACCAATCGAGCATGGTGCAGATATCGTGGTACACTCAGCAACAAAGTTCATCGGCGGACATGGAACAACCCTTGGTGGAGTTATTGTTGAAGCAGGAAAGTTCAACTGGAAAGCAAGTGGAAAGTATCCTAACATTGCTGATGCAAACCCAAGCTATCATGGAATCTCTTTCTATGATGCTGTAGGACCAGCAGCTTTTGTAACCTATATAAGAGCTATCCTTCTTAGAGATACAGGTGCGACTCTTTCACCGTTCAATGCATTCCTTCTTCTTCAGGGCGTTGAGACGCTTTCCCTTCGTCTTGACAGACATGCAGAGAACACAAAGAAGGTAGTAGAGTTCCTTTCAAAGCATCCAAAGGTAGAAAAGGTAAATCACCCATCACTGCCTGATCATCCTGATCATGCTCTCTATGAGAAGTACTTCCCTAACGGAGGCGCATCAATCTTTACTTTTGAGATCAAGGGTGGAAAAGACGCAGCGTGGAAGTTCATTGATAATCTGGAGATTTTCTCACTCCTTGCCAATGTTGCTGATGTAAAGAGCCTTGTAATCCATCCTGCATCAACTACTCATTCTCAGCTTAACGATGAAGAGCTTGCAGATCAGGGTATCACACAGAGCACCATCAGACTTTCAATAGGAACTGAGCACATTGATGATATTATTGCTGACCTTGAAAAGGGTTTTGCAGCTATCTGATAAAGTAATCTCATATCCGAATATTACCAGGAAGAACCGAAGGAGACTTCGGTTCTTTTTTGGCGACTTTTTGTGGGACAGATTATGATAGTGTAACCATGTAGCAAGTGTTATTATATTGTCAGAGGATTATTATGAGAGCAATATCTGAGATCCTTGAGATTGAAAGAGGGCTGATGAGGAACGTAACATGGAAATTTCTGAAAATTTAAAGTGGATAAATAAGATAGAGGAAATAGATGTTGCCGAAGGGATAAAGAACTGTGGGATGCCCCAGCATTATCACAAGTTCGTCAGGTCCTTTTACGACACTATTGAGACCAGGATTCAGGATATTCAGGATTCTTATAACTCAGACGACATCAAGACCTATACATCAAAGGTTCATTCCCTTAAGAGTGTAGCAGGTATTATGGGGGCAAAAGAGCTTTCGGAGCTGGCCAGGGAGCTGGAAGAAGCCGGAGATTATGGTGATAGACAGTTTATAGACCAAAATACCGAAACTATCATTAATATGCTTCACGCTTTTAAAGATAAGCTTTCCCCGATTGAAATTGAAGATACGGCTGTGGGGGCGGATGATAATAAACCAATGATCTCCCCTGAAGAAATGGAAAGTGCATACAGGGCACTTGGTGATTTTGTACAGCAGATGGATTATGATGCTGCGGAAAGAGTGTTTTCCGAGCTAAACGAGTATATTCTTCCTGATAATGACAGACAGTTGATCAAAGAATTGGAAAAAATGCTCAGATCTTTTAATTGGGATGGCATGGAAAGTATGCTATCACAGCGGTAAGGCACTAGAAACAGGGTGCTCAATGTGATAAAATGTACATAGATATGCGCAATATCGCATTAGGGCTATTTCTGTGGTGATTTATGACTGAACATAGATTAGACAATAGAATTAAAGGTGGGGCAAGTGTGCGAATCTGGCTTGCATTGATCGGAACTACGGTCAATGTAGTGCTTGCTTTTTGGATGAACAGATTTGGGTTTCCTCTTTATTTAGATACGATCGGTACAATTGCTGTTTCTGCCATAGGCGGCCTTTTCCCGGGAATCCTCACGGCAGTTGCTACCAACGCTCTATGCTCTCTTTTCAATAACAATGCAATATATTTTGGCTTTATCAACGCACTGATAGCTCTTTTTACTGCATGGTTTATCAGAAAATTCTCATTTAAGAAGTTTAAATATATCATATTCTTTATTCTTATAGCAGCTCTATTTAGTGGCAGTATCAGCGCTATCATAGAGTGGATTCTTTTAGATGGCGCGCAGATGGCAAAAAAGTCTGAGGCTGTGGAGCTGTTTGCATCAGCCATGGGCATTCGCCAGTTCTGGGCATTTTTCATCTATAAAAATCTATTGAGTATCATCGACAAGGGAATAGCCGCTATTGTAGCCTGGGTACTACTCATGATCATACCGGATTCCAGGCTGGAAGAGATAGAAAAGGGAAGCTGGAAGCAGAAGCCTCTTACGGAAGAAGATATAGCTGAGCTAAAGGCCTGGGGAAAAGAGACTAGAAGCAGGATGCGCAACAGGACGACTCTGACTATTTTTGCGACATCTCTTTTGCTGGTGATAGTGACGGGCTGGATCGGGTTTTCTCTTTATTTCCGTAATTCCAAGGAAGACAAGACGGTTGATGCTGTTAATATCTTAAGGCTTTGTGATGAAGTGATCGATCATGGAAGGATAAATGCCTATATCAGCGAAGGCGAAGCTGCAGAAGGCTATTTGGAAACCCAGAAACTTCTTAGGTCCATAAAGGAAACATCCCGAAATGTGGCAGATCTGTATTTTATCAAGTTCGATCAGGACTCCGGACGTCTTATATTTGACCTGGGGTATGACAAAGAGGAAACACCTGAAAGAGTAGTTTACGATGAGAATATCAAGGCTATATTGCCTCAGCTGCTTTCGGGGGAAAATGTAGAACCCCTTGAACATGGCAGTATTGATGGATGGATGCGATCGGTTTTCTATCCGATAAAAGATAGCAACGGAAAGGTTGTCTGCTATGCCGTGGCAGATGTTTCCATAACAAACATGCGTGAATACATGAAGATGTTCTTTATAAGGGCAACCATAATCCTTTTGGGCTTCTTTATTCTTGTCTTGGGACATAACCTGTGGGTTACTAACGTTACAATGGTTTATCCCATAAAGAGTATGGCCAAATGTGTCGACAATTTTTCGCATCTTGGATACGGACAGGAACAGCTTGATAAAAACGTTAAGAGTATTAGGGCTTTGGAAATAGAGACCCAGGATGAGGTGCAGCAGCTTTATAATTCCATCTGTAACATGACACTGAATCTGTCTGAGCAGATGCGCGATTTGAGGAGGCTTTCGGACACCACTGCTAAGATGCAGGATGGACTTATCATCACCATGGCGGACATGGTTGAAAACAGGGATTCCGATACCGGCGCACACATACAAAAGACCGCTTCCTACGTAAAGATAATAGTGGAGGGACTAAAGAAAAAGGGATATTACGCGGAGAAGATCACTCCGAAGTTTATCTCTGATGTTGTGCGCTCAGCTCCGCTACACGATATAGGAAAGATCAATATTTCAGACGCCATATTGAATAAGCCAGGAAAGCTCACTGATGAAGAATATGAGGTCATCAAGACCCACACCATAGCAGGAAAAAAGATCATGGAGGATGCCATCAGTACCGTACAGGGTGAAAATTACCTGAAGGAAGCAAGAAATATGGCGGCCTATCATCATGAGCGCTGGGATGGAAATGGCTATCCCGAAGGACTTCACGGAGAGGTTATTCCGCTTTCAGCAAGAATAATGGCAGTAGCGGACGTTTTTGATGCATTGACTTCGCCGAGAGTATATAAACCGGCATTCCCCCTGGATAAGGCCCTGGCCATCATAACTGAGGAAGCGGGAAAACAGTTTGACCCCAAGTGCGTTGAAGTATTCCTGGAATCACTGCCTGAGGTCAAGGTTATCCTTAAGAAGTATAACAACATGTAAAGGAGAAGAAGCATGCTGCAAAGTTTGAGAAAATTGAATAAAATAGCAGCGTTTCTTTGCTTTGCACTGATCATTTTTATTCTGTGGGGAGAGTCTGCCCTGGCGGGAGAACAAAAGGGCGGCGGTATAGCCTCAAAGAGGTCCGTGGACAGTATCAATGCGGTTTCTGCCGGTGGCGGTTATGCGGCTACCGGACAGTCGGGATCCGTGGGATATACTTCAATCCTGTACGATGAGACCAATGGTCTTGCTACCTCAGATGCCAACTATATTCTTTCGGATAAAAAGGGCTATATATGGGTTGGAAATTACAGTGGTGTATTCAGATATGACGGAACTGTTTTTGACAAAATTGATTATTCGGAGGGCCTCACCAATGCCAGGGGCCTCTTTGAGGACAACAAAGGCAGAATCTGGGTTGGCACCAATGACAACGGAGTCGTGGTAATAGAAGGAGAAAAGGCAACCTGGCTGACCTACAAGGAGGGACTTCCGACTTCTTCCATACGTGTATTTGCGGAGGATGATAACGGATATGTATATATAGGAA
>CAMVRW010000039.1 GCA_947169985.1 uncultured Butyrivibrio sp.
CTCTTGCTACTTCTACTGTATATTCAATAATAACTTTCTTGTCCTCAAGTGTTGGATATGGCATGAAAGCAACGTCTGTAAGGAAAAGAAGACGGTCAATGCCGGGGATTTCAAATACGCAAACGTGTGAAAGCGGACGGCCTGTACGAAGTCCAACCTCTTTATCAAGAACGCTCTTAAGGAAGTCCTTGGACTCAAGTGAACCCTTCATATAAATGTCAGCCTTGCCATCGTGTACAAGTGATACTGCTGTGCGAGCTGCCTCGATTGTATCCTTTACATCGATGATCTCATAATCAGCAGGATTCATGGAAAGCTGAGCCATGATCTCCTCGATCTTCTCCTTGTCTCCAACAAGAATAGCCTCAACGATTCCTCTCTCCTTTGCAACCTTTACAGCCTCAAGCACGTGAGAATCCTGAGCTACTGCTACTGACATCTTCTTGGTTGATGCAGTCTTAAGCTTAGCTAAAATGTCATCAAAGTTCTTACTCATAATTGGAATACCCTCCATAAAAACAAGTGTACTTGCGACCATTTTTATCCCGGCCGCCATATGATAAAATTTTAACACTACATTCCCGAGAATGCAATTCCTATCACATGCCTACCAGATCAAAATCTTCGAAGGATACTGTCAGGGTGTAATCGCAGCCCGGATTAGCATACTTTATAAGCACGGTGCGTCTGGACATGTGGTAGTACCAGCCTTCCTGCGCAGCTTCAAACTTGTTGAAGTTCAGGAAATGAGGCAGCTCTCCCGATGCAGACTGCTCCCCTGCAGGGGCCATTGTTCCGCCGCTGCTCTCAGCGCACTTGAGCCAGACATTTACCGGCGCCTTATCCTTTCGGATCATCTCCACCAGCATGTCCTTCACAGGATTTTCGTAGCTTCCCTCAAATTTAAAGTCCACGTCCACCACATCAAAGCCTTTCATGGTAATGTGGGTCTTGCAGAACTTTCCAGCCAGGTAATCATTGGAAACTCCGTCATCCTCGTAGAGAGTGAAGCGGCTCTCGCCCTCAAATGGCGCCAGATACAGGTGAAGTCCTGTGACCTTGTCTTTTTCCAGATTCATGGGCTGATTCAGGGCAAAAGGAATAATGGCACCTTCCCTGATAAACATAGGTATAGTCTCTAGATCAGCATGAACCGGACCAATCTGTCCGCCATCATGGCAGGTGAAATCATCATTCATGTCGTACCAACAACATCCTGAAGGCAAGTATACATTTCGGGAATCAGCCCCCTCCTCCAGAACGTTGGCCACAAGGATATCACGACCAAACATAAACTCATCATCTATAGCCGGTGCAATGGCGTCCCCCTGGAACTCGTAGACCAAAGGTCTCATGATGGGCGCTCCGCTCCTTGACGCCTCATACTCCAACGAATACAGATAAGGCGACATGCGATATCTGAACAGGATCAACTCCCTGATAAGCTCTGTTGCCTCAGGATACATCCAAGGCTCAGTCACCGTGTTGTCATCGGAAGCAGAATGAATGGAAAACCTGGGCTGGAAAATTCCGTTCTGTATCCATCTTATGAACAGCTCTTTTGATGGCACAGGTCCTGCAAATCCGCCTATGTCCGCTCCTTCGTTGGGCTGCCCCGAAAGCCCCATCCCCAATATGGTAGGAAGGTTTGCCCGAAGAGTCGCCCAGCTTGTATAGTTGTCGCCACACCAGGTCTGGGCGTAGCGCTGTATTCCTGCTGCCCCGGCTCTGCAAACCGAGTACGGCCGCGTATTTCCATCATTCTCCCTGATTGCCTCGCAACTTAATTTGCACATAAGGTTAGCCATGATGGGCTTATACGCCCCGATGGTTGAGCCCTTTCCGTCAAAAGAAATCTCGGAGTCCTTATCAAAGAGTCCATCGTATTCACAGTTATCGTTCCAAATGGAGTTAACACCCTTTCCGATAAGGGCCTCCTTAAGGCACTTCTTCCAAAGCTCACGGGCCTTAGGATTAGTAAAATCAAAGTATGCGCCATCTCCGCCCCACCACTTTCCAAGGGCAGTTCCTTCGCCTGCTGCTTTTACGAAAACGCCTTCAACCTCGAATTCTTTAAACCGCGGATGTTCAAGGAGCACGCCGGGCTTTACGTTTGGTACATTAGGTGCGCCAGCTTCTGCCATGGCTTTGAAATAACCTTCCGGATCCTTAAATCTTTCGCTGTTCCAGCAGAATACGCAGCGCTTCCCATCAACCGAAGTGTAGCCCGATGACAGGTGGAACCCATCAATAGGAAATCCCTCCTGGTGCATCGTGTCCACGAATTCCAACAGCGCTTCATCACAGTCCTTGGGAAGCTCCGCATAGTACATGGATGACCCCTGATAGCCTAAAGCTCTTTTTGGCAAAAGAGCCGGGCGCCCGGTCAAAAGGGTATAGTTATCAATAATCCTTGAAATCCTGTTGCCACCGATAAGGAAGATATCCAGGTCTCCCCCGTCTGCCCTGAAGTAGCTGTATCTTGGGAAATAGTTGGATTTTTCGCATCCCATGTTGAACTCAGACTCGTAGAAATTGTGGTAGAAAACTCCAACAGCCTTCTTGGATGCCTGATCCAATCTTATATAGAAGGGAATATGCTTGTAGAGAGTGTCCGCGCTCCAGGCATCGTACCCAAAGCTGTCAGTAGCTCTTTCCCGAAGGAAGGACTTGTTCTTATTCAAAGGCCCGGTCTTCTCCCCGAAGCCATAGAAGAAATCCCCTTCATTCATGCGGGTATAAGAAGTCAGCCTGTTATTGGAATCCTTTGTAAAGGCCATGAGCCCTGCTGTTGAGTACAGCACCTCCCCTTCCATATCCTTCAGTTCAAGCGCGAAAGGCTCTTTTGTCACAGTTAATGTAAGCCTCTTTGTGGCAAAAGAAATATCGCCGTCACTTTCCTCTATTGCCGGCTCCACAGGCTTTACCCTGGTCCTCTCGCCTTCAAACAAGAAGTCCAGCCTATCCTCCCAGGCCGTAGTCATCAGCACATAGGACTCCTGCGGAAACTCCCGCTCAAAGGAGCACCTTACCCTAATGATCTCATCAGTAAGAAAATGTATCTGCACATCCGCATTATCGCCGTGAAGAATGAACGAGCCCTCGCCTCTCTCACAGCTGTTTATTCTACTAAGAATCTTCATAGGAATACCTCCTGCACCATATCATTATATCACCTTGGAATGTGGATGACGGCGCAACTTCAGCATGGTAAAATAGATATATCTTTTTAGAGAACGGAGGGTACTTATGGGTAAAGTCTTTCATGTTGATCACCAGATCGCGAACAAGAACGTAGAGGACTCAATCACTGAATGGACCAGAGTTGTAAGATACTCTGATATCAACAGCGAGGACAGACTCTTTGGGGGAACACTTATGTCCTGGCTGGACGAGGTTGCAGGAATCGTTGCCACAAGGCACTCAGGAAACCCTGTTACTACAGCAGCCATCGACAATATGCAGTTCAAGCAGGGGGCAAAGCTTGACGACATCATTGTAATAATCGGAAAGATCACCCACGTGGGCAAGACCTCAATGGAAGTCAGGGTCGACACCTACGTCGAGGATAGAAGAAATGGTATGAGACACGTGATGAACCGTGCATATTTCACCGAGGTGTGCATCGACGATGACAACACACCTGTGCTTGTGCCCTATGGTCTTAACGTAAGGACTGAGAACGAGAAGGCTGAATGGGAAGGCGCAGAGAAACGCCGCGAGCTAAGACGCCAGAGAAGAATGGAAGGATTCTAAACCGAATAAAGCGCATAGAAAAGCACCATGAGGCCGATGACAGTCGGTTCCATGGTGCTTATTTTCTCTAATTAGTTCTCTTGTCAAATTCCGTGATCACTGCCTTCGTAAAAGATACCATCAATGCATTAGGATGTTTGGCAGTGAAGTACAACAATTTGTTTGCACTTCCGCTGATAGATATCTTAGTTTCTTTAACCTTCTTTCGAATATCTTCCCTCAGGAAAATCTCTTTTATCAGACTGACTGTATCCTGATCACTGCTACGAAGTGCATTCTTCATAATGACCATCAGCATGATCACAAACTCCCTGTCCATCTGATGATCTGCGTTCAGAACCTTCTTCTCCTTCAGTATCTCGCGAAAGGTCTTATCCGTAAGCTCGAGATTAGGCAGGAGTTTAGGATTATAGGCATGGGCCATTGATCCTGTCACCAGGCGGTAATGGTAGAAGTACGCCTCTTCAAGTATCACCAGCCTTCTGCAATCGCAAAGGCAGGGCAGAGTTATGTTCACATCCTCTCCCATGGTGATGGAAGGGTCACAGTACTTGATGTTCTCAAGAACAAGCTGCCTGGAGATCAGCTTCATGCATCGGGACATGGTCACGGGTCTTACTTCGTTTCCAAGAAGATTCCCCCGAAGGTCCTGAAGCGCCTTTCCGGTGTACTCTCCCGGTGCAAGGGCCTGGATCTCTTTTCTGCGTTCTCCCGCTTTCTCCACGATGTAGTTCCCGGCAATTATCTCATCCCTGACAAAAGAGCTGTTGGTGCGCTTATAGAGCTTCTCCATCATGTCCAGATCGATCCAGTCGTCACTGTCCACGAAGGAAACATAGTCGGAAGTGGCTTCCACCACGCCCTCTATCCATGCAGACATAAGACCGCCATTTTCCTTGTGGATGACCTTGACACGGCAGTCCCTGGCAGCGTAATCATCGCACTTTCTGGGGCTTATCCCGTCGGTGGAGCCATCATCCACCAGCATGATCTCAAGATCCTTAAAGGTCTGGTCAAGAACCGATGTCATGCACTCATCCAAATATTCAGCTGTGTTGTAAACCGGTATGATTACGCTGATTAATGACATTTACAGGCCTTTTCTCTCCCTGTTGTAATTGATAAGGCATCCAGCCTGAACGATCTTACGCTCATCCTCAGTCATTGGTGTGGTGTAAAGAGATATCTCTTTTACCTCATCACCGATAACGTATGCCTTGATGCTGTCTGTATTTCCATCGGCCAGAGCCTTCTTGATACCCGGCACAAAGATGTAGCTTCCGATATCGAACATGTCCGGAGCTTCCTTCATCTGGAATGGGATCATACCCCAGTTCATAACGTTTGAACGGTAACGCTTTGTAGCGTACTCCTCGCAGATGTTGGCAAGTCCGCCGATTACTCTCTGGCAGGAAGCTGCCTGCTCACGGGCTGAACCATCACCAGGTTTTTTAGCATAGATCATGGAGCCCACTTCAGTATCTTTTTCCACTATGTTTTCCTGTCCAGGAATAGTTCTGATCTTGTCAAATACTCCCTTGAGCTCAGGATCTGCCTTGAAAATATCCTCGCCTGCAACGCGGGCTTTCTCAACCTTGTCAACTTCCTTTGAACGACCAACGTACTCAGGGTCTCTTCTTGAGAGAGTGAACTCTGCAAGGCCAAGCGGGTTAGATCTGAAGGATGAAGTCTCTCCTGAAGGGATAAGCTCATCAGTTGTAGTTACAGGGTCAAGGATCTTAGAGCAAACCTTAAGGACAATGTTATCTGTAAGTCTGCTCATTGCAGGCCATGGCTTGATGTTTGGTCCGCTGACAAGTTCTTCTGAAAGATCAGCCTTGCCAAAACCATAGTAGCAGCGAGCCTTGTAAGAGCTGTCATCAAAGTGATACTCAGGCACATCTCCCCAGCAATCCAGAGTCTCTGCAGAAGTAAGGATTCCTCCATTGATTGAAGTTGCTGCGATAGAACGTGCATCCATAAGAGCAACTGCTGACATCTGTCCGTTGCCAGGCTTTGAACCTTCACGGTTAGGGAAGTTACGGGTTGTATGACGGATTGAAAGACCGTCGTGCATAGGTGTATCTCCTGCGCCAAAGCATGGTCCGCAGAAGGCTGTTCTCACGATCGCTCCGGAAGCCATAAGGTCTGTAACCAGGCCCTGCTTTGCCAATTCCATAAATACAGGCTGTGATGAAGGATAAACAGCCAGGTTGAACTGGTCGCATCCTGTGTTCTTTCCTTTAAGTGCATGGGCAGCTTCCACAACGTTTGTGTAGTTACCACCTGCGCATCCAGCGATGATACCCTGCTGTGTCTGAAGTCCCTTATCTGTGATCTTGTTAAGAAGGTGGAACTCAGCCTTACCCTGAGATACCTTCTGTGCCTCTTTTTCCACATCCGCAAGGATATCCTTAAGATTAGCATTGAGTTCATCAATGGTGAAGGCATTGCTTGGGTGGAATGGAAGGGCGATCATTGGCTTAACAGTACTAAGATCAAGTTCGATAACGCCGTCATAATAAGCAACATCTGCAGGGTTAAGCTCCTTATAGTCTGCTGCTCTTCCATGCTCTGCAAGGTAAGCCTTAGTGTCCTCATCTGTTCTCCAGATGGATGAAAGACATGTGGTCTCAGTGGTCATAACATCAACGCCGTTACGATAGTCGGTGGTCATTGATGCAACACCGGGGCCAACGAACTCCATTACCTTATTCTTAACATAGCCATTTTTGAAAACTGCTCCGCAGATGGCTATTGCAATATCGTGTGGTCCAACGAAGGGCTGTGGCTTACCTGTTAGGTAAACTGCCACAACTCCTGGACGTGCCACGTCGTATGTATCCTGAAGGAGCTGCTTAACCAGCTCTCCGCCGCCTTCTCCGATGGCCATTGTTCCCAGCGCTCCGTATCTGGTGTGGGAGTCTGAACCAAGGATCATCTTGCCACAGCCGGCCATCATCTCTCTCATGTACTGATGGATAACTGCGATGTGAGGTGGAACGTAGATTCCGCCGTACTTCTTGGCAGCTGAAAGTCCAAACATGTGATCATCGTCATTGATAGTTCCGCCAACCGCGCAAAGTGAGTTGTGGCAATTGGTGAGAACGTAGGGAATTGGGAACTTCTCCATGCCTGAAGCCCTTGCTGTCTGCACGATTCCAACGAAAGTAATATCGTGGGAAGTCATTGCATCAAACTTGATCTTCAGATTCTCCATGTTTCCTGAAGTGTTGTGAGCCTCCATGATGGAGTAGGCAATTGTGCCCTTTAAAGCCTCTTCTTTAGTGGTCTTTTTGCCGTAGACCTTTTCAAGCTTTTCCTCCTGCCCCTCAGGAACAAGATCGGTTCCATTCACCAGATACGCGCCCTTATCATACAACTTGATCATAGTTTTTCTCCTTGTACTTGAATTATGCGAATTGCGCTCCTTGCTGCTTCTATTTCTTTCGAGTCATGCAATCTTTCCTTATTATATAACATTTTAGGTCTATTACAACATTACAAAATTAATGTAGACCCAGGAAAAGAGCTTTTGATAAAATTTAATATCATGAACATAATTAAGATTACTGATACAAACATACCTGAACTTGATATTTACACGCGGATTCCTGAAAGGCAGCTACTGACCATCAATGAACCTGCTCCGGGACTATTTATTGCGGAGAGCTTTAAGGTTCTTGAGCGGGCGTTGAATGCAGGATACAAGCCAGTTTCCGCGGTGGTTGAGGACAAGTGTCTGGAGGAATTTGAGGCGCTGATTTCCAAGATGCACTCCAGGATATCTGGTCCGAATGCTCTAGCAGGCATGGAATCTGCTGTTTCTTCACCTGCTGCCAGCGCTGTGAATGCATATTCTCATAACACTCTTCCAGTAGATTTCCCGGTCTTCACTGCTTCCGGCGATGTCCTGGATTCCATAACCGGATACCATCTTACCGGCGGGTGTCTGTGCGCCATGGAGAGAAAAGAGCTATCATCTCCTATCGAGATTTTGAGAAGCTCCAAGCGAATCGCCCTGCTTGAGAATATAATGAATCCCACCAATGTCGGAGCCATCTTCCGCTCAGCTGCTGCCTTGGGAATGGATGCAGTTCTTTTGACCAGATCCTGCTCCGACCCATTGTACAGGCGTGCAATACGCGTCAGCATGGGAACAGTGTTCCAGATTCCGTGGGCATTCGTTGACTACTGGAATGTATCCGGGACCGGATGGCGTGAGTTGTCCTGGCCGGAAGAAGGCATCGCACTTCTTCATGAGCATGGCTTTAAGCTGGCTTCCATGGCACTTCGAAACGAGTCCATATCCATCGGAGACCTGAGACTTAAAGGTGAAGATAGGCTTGTTGTGGCTCTGGGCTCGGAGGGTGAAGGCCTTTTGACCAAGACCATCGATATGAGTGACTACGTAGTGAAGATCCCCATGGCCCACGAAGTAGATTCTCTGAACGTAGCAGCCGCCAGTGCCCTGGCATTCTGGGAACTTGGGAGGTAATAGGAATGGTAGACATTTTCGGAACACTTGGTCCTTCCTGCGAGGCAGAGGACACTTTATATGAGATGTTTAAAGAGGGGATGACCGGAATCAGGATCAACCTCTCTCATGTCATGCTCGCAGACTGTACAGACAAAATAAAACGAGTTAAACGTGCGGCTGAAAGAGCAGGCGTAATTCCCAAGATTCTGATTGACCTTCAGGGGCCCGAACTAAGAATTGGAGATCTTGAATCCCCTATCGTTCTCCGAGAGGAATCTACTTATTTGCTCAAAAATAGTAATTGCGTGACTACCGAGAAAAGCCTTGATAATACCAGTATTCCTGTAGACAGAAAGATCATAGAAGCTTTACGCGTTGATGCACAAATCCTGTTGGACGACGGTAAGATTAAAGCCCAGGTCATCTCATGTGATGGCAAATCCGCACAGCTGAAAATCCTACGTGGTGAAATTCTTCACAGCAGAAAGAGCATCGCAATCGAGGGCATTACTATCGATATGCCTGCCCTGACTGAGGCTGACCATGAGAACATTGCCATCGCATCTTCTCTCGGAATCACCGGAGTGATGCAGCCCTTCGTAAGGAGCAGCGAAGATCTCAAGTACCTTAGGAGCGTGATTGAAGGTGACCTTAAGATCTACGCCAAGATTGAGAACCGCGCTGGCATAGAAAACCTCGAAAGCTTCTTCCCCTACGCAGACGAGATCATCATCGCAAGAGGAGACCTGGGAAATTCCATGCCCCTTTGGGAACTTCCAAAAGTACAAAAAGAAATCTCCCGGATTTGCCGGGAGAATAATAAACCTTTTATGGTGGTGACCCAGATGCTCTCTTCCATGGAACACAGCAAGGTTCCCACAAGAGCAGAGGTCAGCGATATTTACAACGCAGTCTGTGATGGCGCATCTTCAGTCATGGTTACGGGCGAAACCGCCATTGGCGAGTATCCTGTTGATGTGATCAGATACCTGAGTCGCACTGCCAATTCCATGTAATCTCCCAGCGCACTACTCCTGCACCAGCAGTTCTTTTCCCATGCCAGTCAATCAAACAAGCTCATCTGCTGATACTTCTCCGGCAGCTCCTGCATGAATCTGAAACAGTCCTGGGGCTTATAAAGAATCCCATTCTTCCTGCATACACGCTGGAAGAGCTCCGTCAGTTCCCCAGTGTTAGGACTTGGAAGCTCATAGGCATTTCCAAAAGTATTGATGTATTTCTGCTTTAGCCCCGGGAAGTGCTTATCCAGCGCCTCGTAGTAATACTCTCTGTCACCTTCCCTAAGTGTCAGCCCCATTCCAAAGGAAATAATCCCTTTCACTCCAACCCTTACACATTCATCCAGAATTGGCGCAAGATTCTCTACAGTATCATTGATATAAGGCAAAAGAGGTGTCAACCATACTACAGTTGGTATGTGTCTCTTTTGCATCTCCTCAAGGACCTCAATGCGGCGCTTCGTATTGCATACATTTGGTTCCACTATGCTGCAAAGCTCATCATCATAGGTGGTAAGAGTGATCTCCACTACACACTTGGCTTTCCTGTTGATCTCATCTAAAAGATCAATGTCTCTCAATATCCTGTCAGACTTGGTCTGTATAGCCAGGCCAAATTCATACCTGGAAATCACTTCCAGACACTTCCTTGTTAATTCCAGCTCCTGCTCGCAGTGCATGTACGGATCCGACATAGCTCCCGTTCCTATCATGCACTTCTTGCGCTTTGACTTTAATGCCTGCTCCAGCAAAATCGGCGCATTCTGCTTAACCTCAATATCCTCAAACGCATGGGTGAACTGGTAACACTTACTTCTGCTGTCACAATAAATGCACCCATGGGTACACCCGCGATATATGTTCATCCCTGCAAAGCCGTTATTGCTTGTAAGAATCCCCTTTGCGTCCACAAAATGCATAGTCTTTCACTCCTTGCTTTGGGCTAGCCCGGTGTGCTTTTGGAAAAGAGCTGTCCCTGCGCTTTGCAGAAACAGCTCCGTCTCAATCTAATTTACAATCCTTATAAAACTTAGTGATCCTTCTCTTTGCCTGCTTAAGATCTATGATTCCAAGATCCATTGATCTGGAGATCAATGCACAGTACAGAGTGAAGGCTTCTCTGGCCCCAAGAAGACGCATGTAATTCAGACTGTCCAGCTCGCCACCTGTCACAAACCCCTGAAGGCCCTTGATCATGGTAGTAATAGCCTGGATCTCAGGATCGATACCACTTTTAGCCGATGTATCCTGTTCCTCAAACATATCATTGATGTACTTCTCACAGGCAGTTTTCACATTTTCCAGATAATCGTGATTATATGCATCAAAGTACTTATCAATATATTTAAGGATCTGTTCCCTTCTGGGAAGATTCCTGTCTACTCGTGGTCTCTCAACATTTTTGATATATTTGTTCGCATTAAAAAATAATCCCATAATTAAATATTTTAACACGTATACTTTCACGATACCAATACTCAGTTCATTTCCATCCGCCGCCCCAGACTTTATCGCAAAGTTCCGTGCACTGCTTCTTAGTAAAAGAGCTATCCTGCGCTTTTATTGCATTCCCCGCTGCCATTTCCTCCGTATAGTGAGAAAGTGGATAAACCGTAACGCCGTTCTGTCCCGGAGATACGTGGCAGACCAGAGCCCGGACCGAGTTATCTGAGATAACCACTTCCCCTGAAGCATTCTTCGAAATAGTTACCTGGGCCATTCCACCCACCATTCGATTGGTGGTATCCTTACCTTTCCCTGAAGTCCAGTTTACGAAGTTCCCCAAAGAGTAGTAAACAAGCATATCTCCACCGCCATGGTTATTGGTGTGTCCCGGATTATCATCCTCTACAAATTCAATAGGTTCTATCACATGAGGGTGTGTTCCCAAAACCAGATCAGCTCCACCCTCTCTGAAAATTTTTGTCCATTTCTTCTGACTGTTATCAATCCCAAGGTTATACTCTGTGCCCCAATGAGGACAAACAATGGTAAAATCCGCATTAGCCTCCGCGAAGTCCAGATCTCTTTTCACCTTGCTCTCCTCAAGCATGTCCACAGCGTAGGGCATATCCTTTGGCGCGGATATCCCGTTGGTGCCATAGGTGTAGTTCAGAATTGCAATACGAATCCCCTTCACCGTTATGATATCCACAGTGTTCTTCTGTTCTTCGCTTCCGTTTATCCCAAGAACTGCCATCTCCGGATGAGTGCTAGACCAGTAACTTAGAGAGTTCTGAATACCTCTTTTCCCCTTATCCAGCGCATGATTGGTGGCATGACACACCACGTCAAATCCTGCTTTACTTAGCGCATCACCGATCTCATAAGGCGCATTAAAAGCAGGATATCCTGAAACTCCCAGCTCCTGTCCCCCGATAATAACTTCCTGGTTCACAATGGCCAGATCTGCCTGGCTTATGCTACTTTTTGTCTTGGAAAAGATCGCGTCGAAGTTATAATTCCCGTCCTCGTCCTTAGCAGCCTCCTCCACAGGAGTATGCAGCAGCACATCCCCCACCATGATAATGGTAACTGTAGACTTTTCTTCCCCAGAAGCTGCGCAGGCATCAAAAGAAAAACCTGATAACGTTACGCCCGCCACAAGGACTGTAAGTCCCATCATAAATTTTGTCATTGCCTGAATAAAAAGCTTTGCATTCATCTTTTCATTTACTACTTCCTTTTGCCTATCACTCAAGTTCATCCAAACAGCTTATCTGCAGTTTCCTCAAGTTCTTTTCGTTCGCGATAATTGTCATAGCCATTTTCTTTATCATCGATACCCTTAACAACATCCAGATAAAAGAGCCCGTCGTGATTGCAGTAAAAGAAGATTTTCTTTACGCCACGAATCTTGAACCTGGCTTCTGACTTTCCTTCAGGATAAAGCTTTACCATTTGGATTTCATCTACCCCTGCTGCAACAACAAAAGAAATATAGTGATCTTTTGTCATAACATGGTCAATCCTCACGTAATACTCGTCATCAGAACGCTCAACAAATATCATAAGCTGTTCATCTGATGGCTCTGCAGATAAAGGAGAAAGTTGAATTCCATGACATCCAATTACACCCTCCCCCATACTGTGGATCACATTTCCACAAACAGGGCACACATAAAACTTTGAGCGCATCATATTGGCTGAAACATTGGCATTGTGTATTGTATTTCCTGATATAAGTTCTGTAACGGAAATCCTGAATGCATCAGCAATTGGCTCAAGCAAGGTAATATCCGGATACCCTTTGCCCGTCTCCCACTTTGAGATAGTTTTATCTGTGACACCTAGCTTTTGAGCAAGCTGCAATTGTGTCATCTTATTCTTTTCACGTAGTTCCTTAATAACTGCACCTGTAACATATTGGTTCATATTTATCACCTCCATGTTCAGATTGTAAATCGTCAAGCTGCTTTTTGGTACCTACGCTAAGTAGAGATGCGCTTGGGAAAGGATTTCCTGTTTCTCTCAATACTCCATATTTCGTCTTTACGACTCATGGTAAAATGTGAGTGCATACAGAATTGCCAAAATAGCAATGCCATCCTTTGTCTGGTTATTTCTAAGAAGCTCTTTTACCTCTGCAATTGGCATCCATACTTTATCCGCCACTTCATCAGTATCCTTGATCCGTCCTTCAGAGTCCACCTTAGCACCAAAAACATGCATCACCTGATCTGACATACCATTTGACGGATTCTGAGAGCACAAGA
>CAMVRW010000040.1 GCA_947169985.1 uncultured Butyrivibrio sp.
TTGAGTTCTGCCACAAGATCGGACTTGACTATGTATCATGCTCACCTTTCCGTGTACCTGTTGCCAGACTTGCTGCTGCTCAGGCTGCAATCGCTGAGAAGGCTGAGAAGAAGGCAAACGCTGGTTCTGAGTCTACCTCAAAGTCTTTCGTAGACGAGGAGACAAAGAAGAAGCTCAACGAGTATGCTGAGAAGATCCAGGAGATCGCAAAAGAGCTTGCTGAGCAGTCTGCAGATGTAGCTAAGGCAGGTCTTGAGGGACTTAAGGCTGGTGCTGAGGCTGCTGCTAAGGCTTACAAGGATACAAGAAATAAATAATTAACTCTTTAAAGGAGTGCTATAAGGAACTGTCCTACGGGGCAGTTCCTTTTTTATGGTAGAATGGTGAGTGATAGGGGGAGATAAATATGCGTGCTATAGATTTACATACTCATTCAAACTGCTCTGATGGAACTCTTACGGTAAAAGAGCTAATGGACCTGGCTCATGCAAAGAACCTTGCTGCCATTGCTCTTACTGATCACGATACTGTGGACGGACTTGATGAGGCTATCAGCTACACAAAGGAAAAGTATCCTGATATGGAGCTGGTGCCGGGCATTGAGTTTTCTACAGTAGAGGAGGGGAAGGATGTTCATATCGTAGGTTTGTATATAGATCATCACAATGAGTCCTTTGTATCCAAACTTACTCAGTTTATCGAATCCAGAACCAACAGAAACGTGAAGATGTGCGATAAGCTAAGGAAAGAAGCTGGGATTCCAATAACCTATGAAGAGCTTGTAAGCTCTTTTCCCGGGGCTGTTATCACAAGGGCCCACTATGCCAGATTCATGGTGGAGAGGGGATATGTGAACAGCAGACAGGAGGTCTTCGACAAGTATATAGGCGACAACTGCCCATATTATGTGGAGAGGGAGAAGATATCACCGGAGGAAGCAATCGGATATGTTCTCGAAGCCGGCGGAGTTCCTGTTCTGGCGCACCCAATCCTGTATCATTTTTCTGACAGAAAGCTGGAAGCTCTGGTTAGTAGGCTCAAGAATGCAGGGTTAAAGGGAATAGAAGCCATATATTCCACCTACAGCCCTTCAGAAGAGCGTCAGATAAAAGAACTGGCATCCAAATATGAGCTTCTCATCAGCGGAGGCTCTGACTTCCACGGCGCCAACAAGCCAAAGATAGACTTGGGCTGTGGAATGGGGAAACTCTTCCTTCCGGAAGACCTGTTAGAACCTATCAGAAGAGCTTCTGGTACAGTTAATTAACTTTTCAGATATTAAAACACGAATCTATGATAAAATTAATATGCTCAGCCGTAAATTCTGCTTTGAAATGGGAGGGCTGGATGGCATATTGGATTGTCGTAGTAGATGATGATGCTATTGAACTCAGAAACGCAAAAATGCACCTGGAGGGTGCGGACTTGCGTATTAGTTGTCTGCGCTCAGGTGCGGACCTTTTAAAATTTTTGGATAGTAACACACCGGATCTGGTGCTGCTGGATATCCTCATGCCTGAAATGGATGGATTTGAGACCTTCCATTTACTCAGGGAGCTTGAGGAGAAAAAAGGCAGTAGAACCACTCCGGTTATTTTTTTGTCTGGAGATACTGACAAGGAAACAGAGAGAAGAGTACTTAAGGAGGGGGCTTCGGACTTTATCAAAAAGCCCTTTGACAAAGAGGCTCTTATAAGCCGTGTCAAGAAAGCAATTGAGAACCAGAAGACAATTGAAATGCTCACTGAAAAGGCTTCTGTGGATAAGCTGACAGGTTTCCTGAATAAGGCCTCCGGAACAGAAAAGATAAAAAAGATGTGCCTTGACAGCAATGGCGCTCTTATGCTGTTTGACCTTGATAACTTTAAGCTTGTGAACGATATCTATGGTCACGATATGGGAGACCAGGTGCTTATTGCCTTTTCAGAGATACTCCGCCACAGTACCAGAGTGGATGATGTCATCAGCAGGATTGGTGGAGACGAGTTTTTGGCCTTTTTCAGCAATCTTACTTATCAGACTGCAGTTAAGGCTTTGGTAGACAGAGTAAATGATCAGATTATAGGCAAATGCATTGAACTCATGGGGCAGGAGTTCAATATTCCTATAGGTATTTCTGTGGGAGTAGCTTTTGTTCCGGAACACTCCAGGGATTATCAGGCTCTTTTCAGATACGTGGATTCTGCCATGTACAAGGTTAAGCAAAATGGTAAGCATGGAGTCCGTATCCACGATGAGAAGACAGTGGTAATGGGATCAAAAGTTGAAGGCAGCCTTGATGTGGATATGGCCCATATAAATCAGATACTGGAGGAGAGAGGGGATAATGACGGGGCCATGGTTATGGGTAAGGATACCTTTATTCAGGCCTATCGTTTTGCTTTGAGGTTTCTTAGAAGATATGAGAAGGGAGCTGGAAAGGTCCTTCTTTCCTTAGCGGAAGAGGGAACAGGAGGCACCCTTTCTGAATTTGCTCCAAAGTTTATCGAGGTACTTCAGAAAAAACTCCGAAAGAGCGACATCATCATGCAGCTTCGCCTGGATCAGATAGTAGTATTCTTACCTCTGGTCACTATTGAGGAAGGGGAAATGGTTGCAGGAAGGCTAAAGCAGGCATTTGATGAAATGGGAGCTGAAGGCGTTTCACTTAGGTATGTAACAGATCATATTTCTTTTGAATGAATATGAGGGATTTATATGACTAGTACAAATAATGAGAGATTCATTCTTTTGCTTGTGTCCCTGGGGGGCATTGGACTATCAATAGAGAGCGTTCTTTTACATTGGGAATTTTGGGTGCCGCCAATTATTATCCTTGGAATTATTTCTATCTGGGCAATGAACATTACAGAGAACCCTGAATACAAGGTCCGGAAGGTGGCATATTTTGTTTATACCATGCTTATTATCTTTTATCATGGTGTCCACAGAACATCATACTATGATGTGGCACTGGTGATGGTATTTGCCCTGACAGTCATGTCTTTCATGGATGATGTATATATGATGAATCTGCTTTTGGCAGAGTATTTTATTTTGTTTTTTGTGCAGATCTTTTTCCTGGCCAGAAAAGGAGATGCTGCTATAACGCTGGATGTGATCAATGTATCCAGGATCTTACTATACCTGGTTATTGTTTTTGCTGTGTTTTTCTGCTGCATCAAGGCCATAAACGACAGGGCAGAAAGACGGCTGTCTGAAGAGGAAAAGACCAATCGCATCGAGGCAGTTGATGCAGATATGGAGGATTTCCTTTCCAATATTTCCCATGAGCTGAGAACCCCTGTAAATGTGGTCCTTGGAATGTCAGAAATGCAGATAAAAAAGAAACTGGGAGAAGAGGCTTTTTCTATCAGAAATGCCGGAACCCGTCTGGCTTATCAGATTGAAGATATCCAGGACTATACCGAATGTAAGCGCAATAAGTGCATCCTTGAAGAAGATGAGTACATGAGCACCTCACTTATCAATGATGTGGTCATGAACTTCAGACTTCTTGATAATGACAGGAATCTTGAGCTGATCGTGGATCTGGACCCTAAGGTTCCAACTAAAATGCGAGGTGACGTAAAAAAGCTCCACAAGATATTCCGTCATCTTTTGGAAAATGCCCTGAAGTTTACCAGGAAGGGCGGCATCTACGTAAAGATGTTCGCAGAGGAAAAGGACTACGGAATAAACCTTTGCATAGAGATGACAGATACCGGTATAGGTATGGATGTCAGATCAATTGCAGCTATCTCAGAGGGAATGTATCAGGCTAATAAAAAGAGAAATCGCAGTTCCGGAGGAATCGGACTGGGACTGTTTATTGTTTACGGTTTTGCCCACAGTATGGGCGGCTTTGTTAAGATCGAGAGCGAAAAGAAAATTGGTACTACTGTAAGGGTAACCATACCTCAGAAAGTAGTTGATAAAACTCCATGTCTTTCAATCTCCAGGAGTTTTGTGGGAGATATCATCTTCCATGTTCGTTCTGATAAATACAAGGTTCCAAAGGTTAGGGATTTCTATCGTGCCATGGCCACCAATCTGGCTATTGGTATAGGTGTTCCTCTGTATTCGGCACAGAGCATAAAAGAGATTGAAAACCTTCAGGAGAAAATGAATGTAACTCTTATTTTCATGGGCCAGGAGGAGTACGAGGACAATCCTGCTTACTTCGATGAGCTCAGTAAAGGAGACGTTGTTGTGGCTGTATCAGCTGCTCCGGGATTTAAGTCAAGGCCCGGAAGTGGCGTTCTTGTAATGCCTAAACCTCTTTATGCATATCCTGTCATCAAGGTTATAAACGAGGGCAGAGATGCCAAGGATCTGGCAACTATGAATAATGGTGAAAAGCCAAACTTTGGCGGTATTAAGGCTCTGGTAGTTGACGACGAACCAATGAATCTGGTGGTGGCAACAGGTCTTTTGACTGAATATGACATGATAGTAGATACAGCTGATAGCGGAAAAGAATCAATTCTTAAATTCCGAAATGCTGATTACGATGTAGTATTCATGGATCATATGATGCCGGAGATGGACGGCGTGGAAGCCATGAAGCTTATTAAGGCAGCTGCAGCAGAGATGAATAAAAATGTCATAGTGATCGCTCTTACGGCAAATGCTGTATCCGGTGCAAGGGAGATGTTTATAGCCGAGGGCTTTGATGGATTTATTGCGAAACCAATAAATATCGCGGACTTTGAGAGAGTTATGCTCAGGGAACTTACCAAGTCTGGAAAAGGTAAGGGAGGGCAGAAGTAAATGAAGAAAAACGGTATTATTCGAAGTGTAATAAACGCAATAATGGATCCAGAGCGGGAGTTTGTAGAAAGAACCTACCTTGTGCTTTCACTGGTTTCTGAGGTGACAGTAGCTATAGCCCTTATAGGTGACCTGATCTTAAAAGAAAATCCCTGGGAGATAGCCGTAATTGTTGGAACTCTTATTTTTGTTCCCTCACTGATGATCTTCTGTCTTAAGAAAAATAAGTTGAAGCTGGCTATTAAGATAACAGTTATTGGCATTACCTTCATCATACTTCCGGGACTGTATTTCTTTGGAGGCGGAGTACAGGGTGGAGGCGTGCTGTGGATAATCTTTACCTTTACCTATGCAGGACTTGTACTTACCGGGACCTGGCGTGCTGTTATGTTTGCCATAATGTTTGCCATGTCGCTGCTTTGCTATTGTCTGGAGTATTTCTTTCCACAGCTTGTTTATGAGCATTCAAGACCTGTTTTCTTTGTTGATTCCTTCCTGTCCATTATCCTGGTAGGCATCATCTGCTTTATCATGACCTGGATCGAGAACTGGCTTTTTATGGGTGAGAACAAAAGAGCCAGGGAGGCAGCCAAGAAGGCTGAGGAGCTGACTATAGCTCAAAACCGTTTCTTTTCAAGCATGAGCCATGAGATCAGGACTCCCATAAACTCTATTCTGGGTCTTAATGAGTTGATACTCCGTGATCAGAGTGCCTCTGATGAGGTTGTATGGGATGCCCTTGGAATACAGGGGTCAGGAAAGATGCTGCTGGCCCTCATAAACGATATCCTGGATTTTTCCAAGATGGAAGCAGGCAGCATGGATATTGTCCCGGTGGATTATAAAGTAGGGGACTTTTTATCTGAAATAGTAAATATGATCTGGCTTAAGGCCAATGAAAAAGGCCTTCGGTTTGATGTGAGCATAGACCCTAAGGTTCCGTCAGTTCTTTATGGCGATGAAGTAAGGATGAAGCAGATCATTATTAACCTGCTTAACAACGCTGTAAAGTACACAGCTGATGGCACAGTGGAGCTCCATATTGAGAGTGAAGAAAAGGATGAAAAAACTGTCAAGCTGACTATTTCTGTATCAGATACCGGAATGGGAATAAAGAAAGAGGTTATTCCCTATCTTTTCGATGCCTTTAAGAGAGTGGATGAGGAAAAGAACCGCCACATAGAGGGAACCGGCCTTGGCCTTTCCATCGTAAAGCAGCTGGTGGAACTGATGGGCGGAACCATTACTGTGAACAGTGTATATGGCGAGGGTTCAACCTTCACAGTTGTTTTGAATCAGGGAGTGGCTGATGCAGCCCAGATAGGTGAACTTAATATCCACAACCAGAGAATTTCTGACAGAGATGCTTACGAGTCCAGCTTCAGGGCCCCTGATGCCAGAATCCTCATCGTTGATGATAACGAGATGAATCTGGAGGTTGAAAGTAAGCTTCTTATTGAGACTCAGATGACCATAGATAAGGCTCTTAGCGGAGCTGAAGCACTTGAGATGGATCTTAAGTACCACTACGACGTTATCCTTATGGATCATCTCATGCCCGAGATGGATGGCATAGAGTGTCTGGAAAAGATCCGCGATCACACAGGCGGTCTTAACAGGACTACTCCTGTTATCATTCTTACAGCTAATGCAGGTAGTGATAACAAGGAATTGTATAACAGAGCCGGATTTGATGGCTATCTTGTTAAGCCTGTTTCGGGAGAAGCTCTGGAGAACGCTCTTATGAGGCATATCTCCAAGGATAAGATGATCCTTAACAGCAACAAGGTTGTTGATATGAAGGGAGATATTGATGCTTCCACAGGTTATTCCGGGAAAATGCCTGTTATCATCACCTCCACAAGTATGTGTGATCTCCCTGACGCGATCATCAAAAAGCTCCATATCCCTATTCTTCCGTTCAATATCATTACGGAAGAGGGCACATTCAAAGATGGTGTTCAGATGGGAGCAGATGAGCTTATACGCTACCTGGTGTCAGGAAGAAACGTGGAATCTTCACCACCTGATGAGGCAACCTATACAGAATTCTTTGCAAAAGAGCTAAAGAAGGCTCACCACCTTATTCATATAGCCATAACTACCAGCATGAGTAGGGACTATGAAAGAGCCTGTGAAGCAGCAAAGTCCTTTGACAACGTGACTGTTATCAATTCCGAGTGCCTTTCATCATCTACAGGTATTCTGGTGCTGATAGCTTATAGGCTAGCCCAGATCAATGACAACGTGGATGAGATCGTAGAAGAGCTTGAGATGGTGAAGCAGCGCTTGAAGTGCAGCTTTGTCATTGATACCACCCAGTATATGACAAGGAGAGGTCTTGTAAGTCCTACTGTGGACAAGATAGCCAGAAGTCTTAACATGCATCCTTGCATGAGAATGAAGGATGACAGGTCCGGAATTGGAGGAATCTGGTTTGGCTATAGGAGAAGGGCCTACAAAAAGTACATTGCAAAGGCATTTCCTGTGGATGTTATTCCTGATCCTGAAGTGGTTTTCATCACCTATGCTGATGTGCCTGTGGATACCCTTTTGTGGATCAAGGAGGAGATAAGCAAGATTGCTTTCTTTGAAAATGTTGTATTTAAGCAGGCTTCCGCGGCTATTTCTTCAAACTGTGGACCGGGAACCTTTGGAATACTGTACTTTGTTAAGTCTAATAAATCCTATAATCTCACATCACTCTTCGAGGGAGAGAATCTTCTTCTGGCTGATACAGAGCAGGAGGAAGAGGAGGAAACAGAAGCTGTAGAAGTTGAAGATGAGGAAATGGAAGCTGGCACAGAGCTTCAAAGCGATGAGACTACAGCTCTGGAAATGCCAGAAGAAAAGAAGTGGTATGATTCTCTTGAGGGAATAGATGGAAGCATTGCTATAAAAAACAGCGGCTCTGAGGATGCCTTCAAGACTGTGCTTAGGATTTTCTATGGCTCCATTGAAAGTAAGTACGAG
This sequence comes from uncultured Butyrivibrio sp., assembly GCA_947169985.1. Classification (GTDB taxonomy): domain Bacteria; phylum Bacillota; class Clostridia; order Lachnospirales; family Lachnospiraceae; genus Butyrivibrio. The sequence goes on from CAMVRW010000040.1 coordinate 7,726, forward strand.
GAGATCCAAGGCTACTATAAGGAAGGCGACTTTAAGAATTACACCATTAAGGTCCATGCCCTAAAGAGTTCCTGCAAGCTAATAGGAGCTATGATTACTTCAGAAAAGGCTCAGCTTCTTGAGAATGCCGGAAAAGAAGAGAACATAGACTATATCAGGGAAAATCATGAATCCTTTATGGAAGAATACCTGAAGTATAAGGAAATTCTTGGGCCTGTCTTTGATGAAGGAAGTGAAGGAAAACAGGAGATTATAGATAAGCCTGTGGCTGATGAATTCCTCATGGAAAGTGTCTATGATGGTCTGAAAGAGGCGGCTGATTCCATGGACTGTGATGCAGTAGATGCTGTATTTAAGGAAATTGAAGGATATGCAATTCCTGAGAGCGAAGCAGAAAAGTTTAAGGCTCTTAAGGAGAAGGCAGATATGTTTGATTATGATGGCATGCTGGAGATACTTAATGCCAACTAATTGCGGATGGTTATGGAGGTAATGCATGGAAACTATCATCCGGATAAATGATGCGGTGAATGGATTTGCCTGGGGAACTTTTGGCCTCTCGTTGTTATTGGGAACAGGTATAATTTGCTCCCTTATCACCGGCTTTTTTCAGATAACACATATAAGGCACTGGATGAAGAACACCTTTGGGGTTCTGAACGGAAGAGGACGGATAATAAATGACGCCGGAGCATTGTCGCAGCGAAGAGCTTTTTGGACATCCCTATGTGCCACCATTGGAACCGGAAATATAGCCGGTGTGTCTACTGCCATATGCCTTGGCGGCCCCGGAGCAGTGTTCTGGATGTGGGTTGCTGCCTTCTTTGGAATGATGGTCAAGTATTCCGAGAACCTCCTTGGAATCTATTACAGACGAAGGAATTCAGAAGGTGCCTGGGTAGGCGGACCTATGTATTATCTGGAGGATGGCCTTGGATCCATAAAGCATTGCAAGAGGTTTGGAAAGATACTAGGTATTCTGTTTTGTATTTTTACGGCCCTGGCTTCTTTCGGAATAGGCAATATGGCACAGATAAATAAGATCACCATCAACGTGGGGGCAACTTTTTTAGCTGACAGGGAAATGGGATATTATAAGGGAATATCCAATGTTAACTGGGCAATAGGAATTGTCCTTATGGTGGCTATGGCAGCCATTATCCTTGGTGGTTTCAGAAGAGTTGCCCTGGTTTCCGAGACTCTGGTGCCCTATATGTCCCTGATATATGTTGCCGGATGCTTTCTGGTAATACTTATGAATGTCAAAGGGATACCACAGGTGTTTGAATCCATATTTAAGTTTGCGATGGGACCTGAGGCGATAAAAGGCGGAGCAGCAGGCACAGCTGTTCAGATTGCCTTTAATACAATAAAAAATGGATGTAAGCGAGGAGTCTTTTCAAACGAAGCAGGCCTTGGTTCTTCGGTAATGGTACACAGTACCAGCTGCACCAGAGAACCGGTCAGACAGGGGCTCTGGGGTATAGCAGAGGTCTTTCTGGATACCTTCATCATATGTACCTTTACAGCTGTAGTTATTCTGAATTCAGGAGCTATTGATCTTACTAACGGGCTGACAAAACCCGGTACCAATGATTCTACACTGGTGGCACAGGCCTTTGGTGCTCATTTTGGAAAGCCTGGAGAATGGTTTGTGGTTGTGGCCATAACTCTGTTTGCGTTTACCACGGTAATGGGATGGTCCTTCTATGGAGCAAAAACTGTAGAGTATCTTTTGGGAGTAACCGTTGCTAAGATTTACAGACTTATTTTTATAGGACTTGTAATATGTGGTGCTGTTATGGAATCCAACCTTGCCTGGGATGTTTCAGATACCTTCAACGGCCTTATGATGATTCCAAATCTCATTGGACTAGTGGCACAGATTCCACTTATAATAAAATTAACACGAAATTACATAGACAGAAGGATCAAGGGAAAAGAGATAACACCAATCCTTTCCTATGATCCGGACATCCAGAGGGATGCCCTTAGGGCAGTTCAAAAGGGAGCAGATTAAGGACAGAGTAAGTATTATTTTAGCGGAGGTCAATAATGGAAATTACTAACCTGAACATTGTAATGCTTATGTTTCAGCCAAGTGTTGTAGCAAAGGGGCTTGAAAAGAAACTGCAGGAGCAGGGGAATACAGTTTCCTCTGTAGTGGGGAATGTGAATCAGATAGATCAGTATATGGACAGCGCCGATCTGTTCATACTTAATCTGCCCGGAAAGATCACTGATGATACTGAGGAGCTTAAGGCTCTTAAGCAGCTTTGTAAAAAAATGGACACCAGTGGCAAAAAGATGATCATGGTGGGAGAAAAAGAAGTCTACCAGGATCTTATCGGGATTTTCAAAGCTGCCGGTAACTTCGAATGGGTATTCAGGCCTGTACAGATGCAGGAACTGGAGATTGCCATTGACAAGGCCTTTACAGGTAAGCCAAAGCCTGAAGGTGCCAGAAAGAGAATTCTTATTGTAGATGACGATCCTGACTACGCCAAAATGGTCAGGGAGTGGATCTCGGAGAAATATAAAGTTGATATTGTTACAGCAGGAATGAAGGCTATCGCATTCCTTCTTAAGGTTCCGGAGGATGAAGGTGTGGATCTTATTCTTCTGGATTATGAGATGCCAATTGCCGATGGTCCACAGGTGCTTCAGATGTTGAGACAGGAACCTGCAACGGCTCATATTCCAGTGGTATTCCTTACAGGAGTGGGCACCAGGGAAGGTGTTGCCAGAGTAATGGAACTTAAGCCTGATGGATATATCTTGAAGTCAACAACCAGAGATGATCTTTTACAGTTTTTAAGTGGCAAACTGGATTGATAATCAGGGAAGGGATACAATGAAAAATGCCCGGAGCAAAGACTCCGGGCATTAGCTTTTGCTATTATCAAAGGTGCTGATCTCTCTTTACTTTGTCATACTGCTTATCAAGCCATGGATAGATAGCTGCTGTGAGCTTCATGTCCAGGTTGAAGAAGTATACGGTAAAGGTGAGAGCGAAGAGGGCTAAAACAACGATTGCTACAATCTTAAGTATATGTAAAAAAACAGTCATAGTGTGTTCTCCTTTTATAGTAAATGTAATCTGCACTGGGATGCTGCATTGGGATGCTGCACTAGACTCGACAGTTCCTCGTCAAGTGCACACCCATGGCTCGCACTAGGTTCGTGAAGAACCTCACCAAGTGCTCTGCTCACCAGCTCTTTTCATCAGGAAGTACTTCAAGTGAAGGATCAATAGGCTCTTCCTGCATTACAGTACGCATGAAGGAATTGATCTGATCACGAACGCCCTGACGGGAGATGATACGTGGATCAAACAGGTCGTGGGATACCCATACAAGAGGAATACCTTTTTCACGGGCCTTCTCTTCAAAAAGACCATGCATTCCATCAAGGGCCTTGCAGCTCATGTGCTCCCAAAGGATTACCATGTCTGCGTTGAACATCTCAACAAACTCCCAAAGCTCATCAAGAAGAACCTTGTAACCACCGTGAGTTCTGTTTCTCATGATCATGTTCTCTGTAAGCCATGCCATATCGTAAATGGCCTGTTCTCTGTTTTCAGGAGTGTCCTCTGTAACCAGCATCTTGGTTGATACCATTGAAAGCATATCTGTAAGAGGAACGATACCCCAGCAGTTAAGGAGCCATACCAGGAAGTCCATGTAGAAGTGGGACTGTACACCCCAGACGATGGCACGATGTCTGTATTCCTTAGCCGCCATCTTTTTCTTAGCGTAAGCCTGACGGGCAAGCTTTGTGATCTTACGGTCAGCCTTCTCAAAGGCAGGAACTCGTCCGCAGATAGCCATGTAGTTAGTCTCTGTGTAAAGAGCCAGGTTTGAACCAAATACCTGAGGATAAGGTGTACGGTTCATTTCAAGCCACTCCATACGACACTGGGTAGCATAGTTTACACGCTTAGCACACTCGAAGTATGCCTTCCAGTCCCATTTATGACCTGTGTGCTTCTCTACAAAGGCGATGGCATTTCTGATCTCCTGAGCAGCGTATTCCTGAACATCATCTTCTCTGTGACGAAGAGGAGCAGCCAGCTGGAATACAGGAATTCCGTCCTCGTGCTCAAGACGCTGGGAGATAACACCGTTTCCTAAAAGTGAACCGTCGCAGGTGGTGTTGCACTGGATAGCGCAGGCACCAAGCACCGGTGCATCATCGTCAATTGAAACTCCAGCCTCTGCCTCAGGCATAGGGCAAACATCACCTGCAAGACCATACTCCTGAGCTACGTCAATGTAGTGGCAGGCGGCGTACTGATTAAGAAGAACGGATACATAGGTTGATGGAGTCTCACGGGACAAAACCTTGAGGTTTGGGAAGCCCATCATTACAGCTGTCATCTCGTTCTCATCTACAAGAACTACTTTGTCGGAAAACTTCTTGTCATTACCAATCCTGCGATCGCCCCTGAAAAGAGAATCAAGGAGCTTGGCAACGTCATCAATGACCAGATCCTGTTCCTCGTGACAGATACGAAGGTACTCGCCGCGAAGACCCTGTGTATGTCTGTCAACCATCATGGGAACTGCCAGATAGTTGGCCATCCAGCGATAGCGGAACATGGCTTTAACATTTCTTGGCTTCATAACGAACTTGCCCAGAGTCATCATGATCCAGAGCCATCTGGAGTAATCGTACATTGTATCTCTAAAGCCTCGCCATTCACGACGCTTGCGGACTCTTGAACCTTCTTTATAAAAATCGCCTAATCTGTCGGCGCCAATCTGTTTAGCCATTTTCCCCACCTCTCTGGATCTTTTTAATCTCAATACTCTCGACAAAGGCCTGAACTCTTGTCTGCATCTGACCTGATGTTCCAATTGAGTAAGGCCTGTCAACTGCATGAACAGGATATCCGTACTTGTCTC
>CAMVRW010000041.1 GCA_947169985.1 uncultured Butyrivibrio sp.
CATGTACAGAGCGGAAAGGTAATGCGTCTTTCACAGCCACAGCAGCTTATGGCAGATGAGAGAAAGATCCTTTCTGAGGCCTATGCGGGAGATATCATGGGTGTATTTGATCCCGGAATCTTCTCAATTGGAGATACAGTCTGCATGCCTAAGGATAACGTAAGGTACGAGGGAATCCCTACCTTCGCTCCCGAGCATTTTGCAAGGGTAAGACAGGTTGATACCATGAAGCGTAAGCAGTTCGTTAAGGGTATCACTCAGATTGCCCAGGAGGGTGCGATCCAGATCTTCCAGGAGTACAATACAGGCCTTGAAGAGATCATCGTAGGCGTTGTCGGTGTCCTTCAGTTTGATGTATTGAAGTTTAGGTTGGAAAGCGAGTACAATGTAGATATCATTTTGGAAAGCCTTCCCTATGAGTACATCAGATGGGTGGATAATGAAGATGTAGACATGTCAACTTTGGTTGGAACATCTGACATGAAGAAGATCAAGGACATGCACGACAGACCACTTCTTTTGTTTGTGAACGAGTGGAGTGTAGGCATGACCATGGAGAGAAATAAAGGACTTGTACTTTCAGAGTTCAAGAAGAATTGATGATCCGGTTTTTGGGGGAGAAGATCATTGAAGAAACTGAGTATCACCGTAAAAAGAATAGCACCGCTATTTCTTGCAGCATCGCTGGCGCTGGGGGCGCTGACAGGCTGTGAGTATTCAAGCGTAGAGGATTATCTTGAGGATCTGGGAATCCTGGATCCTTATGATCGTGAGGATGAGACAGGGACTGTAGCTGACCTTGAGATCTCAACAGTGAATTTTGAGTATGACACTGATGAGAATAATTCTCAGGAAGAACCTGAGATCCAGATAGCTGAAAGTGACGCATCTCAGGAATTATCAGCAGAGGCTTCTACACAAGCCCTGTCCCAGGATGAGGCAAAAGAGCTTTTGGAAGAGCCTGGGGCTGATGCTGAGATAGGAAGTCATGCTGACGATGAGTTTGTAAAGGGATATAAGGAACTGAAGGATTCCAATACAGACAGTGAGATCAAGGCAGCCAGAACAGCCATGGGTCTTACTGAAAATGGAATCAAAGAGCTGAAAAATGCCCAGAAAGGTCTTTATGCCTACGAGCTTTTGACGGATGCAGGTAAGACACTGTATGTTGAGATGCTGGCTATCCTGCAGAATCTTGGATCAGATGTGACTGTTTCCACCACCAGTGATGAAGCTATTGAGATGGTCTTTGACTATGTGATGGCTGATCACCCGGAGATCTTTTATGTGGATGGATATCAGTACACCAATTATTCAGTAGGTGATACCATCACCAGGATCTCTTTTACCGGAAATTATCTCTACGGAGAGGATGAGGTAAAGAGAAGGCAGACAAAGATAAATGAGGCAGTAAACAAGTGCCTTCAAGGAGCACCTTCCTCAGAGGATGATTACTACGCCATAAAATATGTTTATGAGTATCTCATAGCCAACACAGAGTATGACATGGATGCAGAGGATAATCAGAATATCTGCTCAGTATTCATAAACGGAAAGAGCGTGTGCAACGGATACGCCAAGGCGGCTCAGTACCTTCTTGGTAAGCTTGGGATAAAGAGTACCCTGGTTACGGGAACAGTTAATACCAGGAACAGTTCCGGAGTGAGACATGCCTGGAACCTGGTTCTTTGCAACAATGCATATTATTATCTGGATGTGACCTGGGGGGATGCTTCCTACCAGACAGTGTCCGGTGAAAGTGCAGATGCCACCAAGCTTCCTGAGGTTAACTACGACTACCTGAATGTGACCACGGCAGAGATTACCCACAATCATAAGGTGTCAGACATCATGGCTATGCCAAAGTGCAACAGCGTGACTGACAATTACTATGTAAGAGAAAATGAATATTTTACCTCTGCAGAGATGGCTCTGGTAAGCGATCTGTTTGACAGAAGATATAAGGATGGCAGCAATAATGTCACCATAAAATGCTCAAACGACGGAATTTACGACTCGCTTTTTGAGCAGCTTATCACCAACCGCAGGGTATTTGAGTGCCTTCAGGGGGATACCTCCCAGGTTTCCTACACAACCTTTGAGGACACAAGGACCATCATATTCTGGATATGAGGTCAGAGACGTCAGGTTTAACATAATATACATTTATGGTATAATTATAAAGAAATATGCATAAAAGTAAGAGGTAAGAAGCAATGGCAAAAGAAAATGCAGAAATTGGAACAGTTAAGATTGCTGATGATGTAGTGGCAAGAATTGCAGCTCTGGCAGCTCTTGAGGTTGACGGAGTATCTGCTATGGCTGGCAATTACACCAGTGATGTTCTTGAGAAGGTTGGTCGTAAGAACCTTTCCAAGGGAGCAAAGGTCATAGTTGGCGCCGGGGAAGTACAGGTTGATCTTGCACTTATGATGTCCTATGGTTTCAATATCCCTGCAACATGTCAGCAGGCTCAGACCAAGGTTAAGGCTTCAATCGAGAACATGACCGGTTTAAATGTAACTGATGTAAACATCAGGATTGCCGGAATCACAATGCCTAAGGCATAATAAAGGACTGGTATATTATATGAACAGAACAGAGCTTAGAGAGCAGGTTTTTAATCTGCTTTTTCGCGTCGAGTTTAATCCAATGGAGGATATGTCAGAGCAGGAGGAGCTCTTTACAACTACATCTGACAAGGAAATCTCCACAAAAGACGCAGACTATATAAGAGAAAAATACGAGAATATCGCATCCAAGCTCCCTGAGATAGATGAAGCTATCAACAAGGAGACTACAGGATGGAACACCTCCAGGATTGCTAAGGTTGACCTGACTATTCTCCGTCTTGCTATCTATGAGATCAAGTACGATGAGACAGTACCAACAGGCGTAGCAATCAATGAGGCTGTTGAGCTTGCCAAGAAATTCGGACAGGATGGCTCACCGGCATTTGTAAATGGAGTGTTAGCTAAATTTGCGCAGTGAATATACAGTCACACAGGTTAATTCTTACATAAAGAATATGTTCACCCAGGACTTTCTCCTTAAGAGCCTTACGGTGAAGGGAGAAGTCAGTAACTGTAAGTACCACTCCTCAGGGCATATCTATTTCACCCTGAAGGATTCAGGTGGCTCCATAGCCTGCGTGATGTTTAAGGGCGACGCAGACAGAGGCCTTAAGTTCCGAATGCAGGAGGGGCAGCAGGTCAAGGTTTCCGGCGCCATAACTGTATATGAAAGAGATGGTAAATACCAGCTTTATGCCAGACTTATAGAACTGGATGGAGCTGGAGTTCTTTATGAGAAATTTGAAGAACTGAAGAATAGATTAAAGGAATCAGGCATGTTTGCTGATGAGTACAAGCAGCCGATTCCCAAATACATACGAACTCTCGGTGTAGTAACGGCTCCCACAGGAGCAGCGGTTCGGGACATTATAAACGTGTCCACCAGGAGGAATCCGCATATTCAGATCATTCTTTACCCTGCCATAGTACAAGGTGATAACGCTGCCGAGAGTATAGTCAGAGGCATTGAGTATCTGGCCCGGACTGGGGTAGATGTCATTATTGCCGGACGTGGCGGAGGTTCTATAGAAGATTTATGGGCTTTCAATGAGGAGATCGTGGCACAGGCGATCTTTGACTGCCCAGTCCCAATTATCTCAGCTGTAGGGCATGAGACAGATACCACAATAGCAGATTTTGTTGCAGACAAGAGGGCAGCAACCCCTTCCCAGGCAGCAGAACTGGCAGTTTTTGAATACGACAGGTTTATACAGGACCTTAAGGATTATCAGTATACCTTAGGACTTCGCATGGACAGGAAGCTAAGGAGTCTTTCCCTTGAGGAAAAGAGATATGCAGAGAGCCTTAAGCACTTAAGCCCCATGGGCAAAATCCGTGACAGGCAGCTTCGAATGGATCAGTACCAGGATATGCTTGAGCAGGCTATGACCAGAAGGCTTCAAAATGCAAGGCACCGCCTGAACATTGATGTGGAGCGGCTTAAAGGTCTTTCTCCCCTGGACAGGTTAAAGGGCGGTTATTCCTACGTTTCCGGTACTGAAGGGAAGAATGTCCGCAGTATCAGTGACGTGGAAGTAGGTGATGAGCTGAAAGTTTACGTAAGTGATGGAACCTTAAGTGTTACGACAACAGGGAAAGAGGCAGAGACTATATGGCAACAAAAAAATTAGAAAAGAAGCTTTCTATCGAGGAGGCTTTCTCAGAGATAGATGAAAAGATAAAGGCCCTTGAGAACGACGATATTTCTCTGGAGGATTCCTTCAAGGAGTATCAGCAGGGAATGGAGCTTTTGAAGTATTGTCACGAGGCAATAGCTGAAGTTGAGAAGAAGGTTCAGAAGATAGCTGAGGATGGCAGTCTGGAGGACTTTGAATAAATGATCGGTGAAGATTTCGCAAAAAGGCTTACAGATAGAGCAGCCTTTTTTGAAGATGTATTAAAAAAGTTCTTGCCTAAGGAAGAAGGTTATCCCAAGGTGGTCCTTGAGGCTATGAACTACAGCCTTCTGGCAGGAGGCAAGAGGATAAGACCAGTCATGATGCTGGAGTCCTATAAACTCTTTGCAGGACAGGAAGCAGATACACAGCTTATCTGGCCTTTCATGTGCGCCATGGAGATGATCCACACCTATTCACTGGTGCACGATGATCTTCCTGCAATGGACAACGACGAATACAGAAGGGGCAGAAAGACCACCCACGCAGTGTACGGTGCAGGAATGGCAACCCTTGCAGGGGACGGACTTTTGAACCTTGCTTATGAGACAGCCGTGAAATGCGCTGTGGCAGGAAAAGAGCTATTACCCTATGACGGTGAAACCGCAAACAGATACCTTGCAGCCCTTGAAGTCCTTACAACAAAGGCAGGTGTCTATGGTATGGTAGGCGGACAATGTGCAGACATCTGCGCAGAGAACTCAGCTGAGCCGGATCCTGACAAGGCAAAGGAAGTCCTTCATTACATTGATGAGAACAAGACCGGCGCTCTTATTGAGAGCAGCCTTATGGTAGGCGCAATCCTTGGCGGAGCGACAGCATCCCAGGTTAGCCTTATGGAAAAGGTTGGAAGCAACGTTGGAATAGCCTTCCAGATTCAGGACGACATTCTGGATATCGAGGGCAGCGAAGCAGAGCTTGGAAAGCCTATCGGTTCTGATATCAAGAACGGAAAGAGCACCTATGTGAGCCTCTATGGCATGGATAATGCCAAGGCTAAGGTCAAAGAGCTCTCCGACGAGGCAATCCAGATTCTTTCAGGCTTTGACTACAGTGATACTTTTCTTCAGGAATTGTTTGAGTACCTTATTTACAGAACTAAGTAATTTAGGCGGAGAATACTATGCTGCTTGATCAGATAAATAATACAGGTGACATTAAGAATATACCCAAGAGCGACTATAAGGAACTTGCCCAGGAGATAAGGGAATTTCTTATTGAGAAGATTTCCGTGACAGGAGGCCATCTGGCATCCAACCTTGGTGCAGTGGAACTTACCATGGCTCTTCACATTGCCCTGGACCTTCCTAAGGATAAGATCATCTGGGATGTAGGACATCAGTCCTACACTCATAAGCTTCTAACAGGCAGAAAAGCCGGGTTTGACACTCTTCGTCAGTACGGAGGAATGAGTGGTTTTCCAAAGAGATGCGAGTCTGATGCTGACTGTTTTGATACAGGACACAGCTCCACATCAATTTCTGCAGGTCTTGGAATGGTCAAGGCTAGAGATCTTAAAGGCGATGATTATGCAGTTGTTTCTGTAATAGGAGACGGCTCTTTAACAGGTGGTCTTGCCTATGAAGCACTTAACAATGCTTCTAAGCTGGAGACCAATTTCATCATAATCATTAACGATAATGAGATGTCCATTTCCGAAAGTGTCGGTGGAATGGGTAAGTACCTGGACAGCATGCGAACAGCCCAGGGATACCTTGATCTGAAAGAAGATGTTTATGCACAGCTTCGCACCAGCACTAAGATCGTGGATTCCATCAGAAGAGCCAAGAACAGTGTCAAGCAGCTCTTTGTACCGGGAATGGTATTTGAGAACCTTGGCATTACCTACCTTGGACCTGTGGATGGACATGATACAGCTGGCCTTGTAAGGGCCATTAAGGAAGCAAGAAAAGTTAAAAAGGCTGTCATGATCCATATCGTGACCAAGAAGGGTAAGGGCTACGAGCCTGCAGAGAGACACCCTGCAAGATTCCATGGAACGGAGCCTTTTATCATTGAGAACGGAATCCCAAGGAACCCAAGAACAACCTCCAACTACCAGGATATCTTTTCCACAGTTATGTGTAAGCTTGGAGCCAGGGATGAGAAGGTTGTGGCCATTACTGCAGCAATGGCAGACGGAACGGGACTTAAGAGATTCAGGAACATGTATCCCGACAGGTTCGTGGATGCAGGCATAGCGGAAGAACATGCTGTAACTTATGCAGCAGGCCTCGCCATTGGTGGATATAAGCCGGTTTTCGCAGTTTATTCCTCATTCCTTCAAAGGGCTTACGATCAGGTGCTTGAGGATGTGTGCTTGCAGAATCTCCCTGTAGTATTTGCCATAGACAGAGCGGGACTTGTAGGTTCTGACGGTGAGACTCACCAGGGTATCTTTGATCTGTCCTACATGTCTTCAATGCCCAACATGCATGTACTTGCCCCCAAGAATAAATGGGAGCTTTCAGACATGCTGAAGTTTGCAGTGAACTATAACGGCCCAGTGGCCATCAGATATCCCAGAGGAAACGCCTACGATGGTCTTAAGGAATTCAGAGCACCGATCGAAATGGGCAAGTGCGAGCCGATCTATGAGGAGAAGGACATATGTCTTTTAGCTGTAGGCAGCATGGTGAAGGTAGCAGAGGAAGTAAGAAATATCCTCAAGGACCACGGATTCAAGTGTTCTCTTGTGAACGCAAGATTTGTTAAACCAATAGATACAGACTATATCCACAGAGCGGTAGGAACCCACAGGCTCTTTGTAACAATGGAAGAGAACGTGGCCTCAGGCGGATATGGAGAGAAGGTCAGAAGCTATATCGGGGAAAAGAAACTTGATGCGAATGTGCTTTCCATCTCCATCCCGGATCAGTTTGTTACTCTTGGAAGCGTGGATAAGCTCTTTATGTAGTTGGGAATTGATGCCTAGTCTATTGCTGAGAAATTAATGAAGGAAGTACGGTAAGATTATTTATGGCAAAGGAAAAAGAAAGACTTGATGTCATTCTGGTAAATAGAGGACTGGCGCCATCAAGAGAGAAGGCTAAGACCCTTATCATGGCCGGTGAGGTTTTTGTAAACGGCCAGAGAGAGGATAAGCCGGGAACCACCTTTGAGGAAGCTAAGATAACTTCCCTGGAGGTTAAGAGAGATACACTTCCCTATGTCAGCAGAGGCGGTCTTAAGCTTGAGAAGGCGGTCAACAACTTCGGTTTTTCTCTTGAGGGAAAGGTGTGCATGGACATTGGGGCATCCACAGGAGGCTTTACAGACTGTATGCTGCAAAATGGAGCGGTGAAGGTCTACTCAGTAGATGTGGGACATGGGCAGCTTGACTGGAAGCTTCGAAGTGATCCAAGAGTCGTTTGCATGGAGAAGACCAATTTCAGATATATGGTCAGGGATGATATAGATGATGAGCTGGACTTTGCGTCCTGCGATGTGTCTTTTATCTCACTGACAAAGATACTGCTTCCTGCAAGAAAGCTTTTAAAGGATGGCGGCGAGATGGTATGTCTCATAAAGCCCCAGTTTGAAGCAGGCAGAGATAAGGTTGGCAAAAAGGGAGTTGTCAGAGACCCGGAGGTCCACAGTGAGGTGGTCCACCGGATATTTGACTTTATGGGGATTGCAGGTTTTGATGTGCTGCATCTGGATTATTCACCCATCAAAGGACCTGAGGGGAATATTGAATATCTGATCCACATCAGAAAGAACCCCGATATGAATGAGAAGGTAAAAGACCTTACAGAGGCTGAAGGTGAGAAGCTTCTTAAGGAGATAGAAGGTACAAAAGAAGGCATTTCATATAATGAGGAGAACAGAAAGCTGGTGGAGGCTGCAGTAGCCGGTGCTCACGGAGAGCTTTCTTAAGGGGTTATGGACAAATTTTGTATAGTTGCTAACAGGAACAAAGACAGAAGCCTTGCTCTTTCTAACCACATTAAGGATTATCTGGAGGAAAGGGGAAAGACCTGCGTCATAGCCAGTGAGAAGTCTGAGGAATCAGATCCTCTTCACATTACAAGGAATCACTTAAGCGTTATTCCTGAGGATACGGATCTGGTCATTGTCCTTGGAGGTGATGGGACCATGCTCCAGGCTGCAAGAAGTGTGGCCTTTATGGATGTTCCGCTTATTGGCGTGAATCTTGGAACCATGGGTTATCTCACTGAGGTTGACGAAAGTGGTGTGGACGAAGCCCTTGAGAAGATCCTTAAGGGTGAATATGAGATAGAAGACAGGATGATGCTAAGGGGAAGCGTCGAGGGGAAAAAAGACTACTCCCTGAATGATATTATCCTGACCAGATATCAGGATATTTCCACCATCGGTTACAACATCTACGTAAATGATCAGTTCCTGTATAACTACTTTGCCGACGGGCTTATAATTTCAACACCTACAGGCTCCACAGGCTACAACATGTCAGCCGGAGGTCCAATCATTGAGCCTTCAGCCCACATGATACTGGTAACCCCGGTATGTCCACATACCTTAAGTTCCAGGAGCCTTGTCTTTTCACCGGGCACAAGAATAGAGGTGGAGCTCACTGAAGGAAGAGACGGTCGTGAGCAGAAGGCTATATCAAGCTTTGATGGCAGCGGAACGATCCTTATGCATTCCGGCGACAGGCTGGAAATAAAGATGTCAAAAAAGACAACCAAGATCCTTAGACTCAACAGAGTCAGCTTCTTAGAGGTCATTAGTAAAAAATTTGAAAAATAACTTATGAAGGGCGGTGTAATTTTTGAAGAAGAACAGGCATGACAAGATTATTGAGATCATCAACAACAACGTGGTAGAGACACAGGAACAGCTTGTTTCGCTGCTTTGTAAGGAAGGCTATGATGTAACACAGGCTACCATTTCAAGAGATATCAGACAGATGAAGCTTACCAAGATGGTTCTGGAGGATGGAAGACAGAAGTATGTCTACACCAATGCAGATCCTAAGGTAATGCATGACAAATATGTTAATGTATTAAAGGCAGGATATGTCAGCATTGATACAGCTGAGAATCTGATCGTCATCAAGACAGTTCCGGGCATGGCAATGGCACTTGCAACAGCAACTGATGCTCTGGAGGTGCCACAGATCGTTGGCTGCATTGCCGGAGATGATACTATATTTGTAGCTCTCAAGACCAAGGAAGATGCTGAGGAGCTTAAGGAAAAATTCCTGCGTCTTATAGAAAGACAGCAGTAAATCTTAGGTAATTATTTGGTTGGGGTCCTCATTTTAGAAATGAGAGAGGAATTATGTTATACAATTTACATGTGAAGAATCTTGCCCTGATAAAGGAGCAGGAGATTGAGTTTTCCAAGGGTCTGAACATCCTTACGGGAGAGACAGGCGCAGGAAAATCAGTAGTTATAGGGTCAGTAAATCTGGCTCTGGGAGGAAAAGCCGATCCGTCCCTTATAAGGACCGGCGAGGAGTACGCTCTTGTTGAGCTTACTTTTGGAGAACTGGAAGAGATTCAAAAAGAGCTGCTTGCCGGCATGGACATTCCCCTTGAGGATGATGGAACTTTGGTTATCCAAAGGAAGATCATGCCAGGCAGGAGTGTTTCAAAGGTGTCCGGTGAATCAGTATCTGCCAGACAGCTTAAGGATATAGGTAATATCCTTATCAATATTCACGGTCAGAACGATCATCAGGAACTTCTCCAGAAGAAAAAACATATGGAGATACTGGACGGCTACTGCGACAAAGATCTTAGTGGCCTCTTTGGTGCGCTTTCAGATGATTACAAGACTATGAAGGACCTTGAAAAAGAGCTGTCGGAATCGGATATTGATGAGAGTGCCAGGATCAGGGAACAGGAGCTTTTGGAGTTTGAGATCGGAGAGATTGAGGATGCTGCTGTGGTTCCAGGGGAAGACAAAGACTTGGAGAGCCTCTACCACAAGATGGTAAACTCAAGGAAGATCTCAGAGGCAGTTTACGGCGTGTCTTCCATGATAAGCTCCGGTGATGGCGATGAGACTGCATCGGACATGGTTGGAAGAGCTGTAAGGGAGCTTTCAAGTGTAGTAAACTATGATGAGGCTTTAAACGACCTTCTTAGTCAGCTTACTGATGTAGAGAATCTCCTTTCAGATTTTGGACATTCACTTTCCGGATACATGAAGGATCTGGAGTTTGATGATGAGACCTTCCACAACACAGAGGAAAGGCTCAATACTTTGAATCATCTCAAGGATAAATACGGCGGAAGCCTTGAAGCTGTGCTTAAGTACAGGGATGAAAAGCAGCTCCGCCTTGATGCCCTCACAGACCTTGATGCCCACAGAAAAAGGCTGGTAAAGGAACTGGATGAGATTCGGTCGAAAGTTCTTTTAACCTGTAAGAACATATCTGATATAAGGCGTAAAGGTGCTAAGGCTCTGGCAAAAGAGCTAAAGGAGGCCCTGATAGATCTTAACTTCCTGGATGTTCAGTTTGAGATCGATGTCAGGAGCAACGAGGAAAATGTTACTGCCAAAGGATACGACGACGTGGAATTCATGATCTCCACAAACCCTGGAGAGGCTCTTAGGCCCCTTGATCAGATTGCCAGCGGCGGTGAACTTTCAAGGATCATGCTGGCTCTTAAGACGGTTGTTGCAGATAAGGATGACATCAGCACACTTATCTTTGATGAGATAGATGCAGGAATCAGCGGCAAGACAGCCTGGAAGGTTTCCGGTAAGCTTGGAGAGCTTTCAAAGGAACATCAGATCATCTGCATCACCCACCTTCCTCAGATCGCAGCCATGGCGGATGAGCACTTCATGATAGAAAAGGGCCTTTCCGATGGAAGGACGGTTACCGGCATTCACAGCCTTAATGAGGAGGATTCCATAAAGGAGCTGGCAAGGCTTCTTGGTGGGGACAAGCTGACTGAGGCAGTGCTGTCTAATGCAAAAGAGATGCGTCAGATGGCCAAAGAACAAAAAGAGGATAAAAAATGACAATCGACAATGATGATCTTTTGAACAGCATAATTGCTTCTCTTGGCAGGATCGATCCAATATCACTGGAGGAGATGCCCACTATTGATCTTTATATGGATCAGCTCACCTCCTTTATGAACGAGAGGCTCAAGAAGTCCACCAGGTATCCGGATACGGACAAGATCCTTACCAAGACCATGATCAACAACTATGCAAAGAATGATCTTTTGCCTCCTCCTGTTAAGAAGAAGTATTCAAGAGATCATCTGATTCTTTTGCTGTTTATTTACTACTTCAAGAATATCCTTTCAATAAATGATATTCAGACTCTTTTGGAGCCTTTAAAGGAGCGTTTCCAGAGCAATGAGGAGTTTAATGTAAGCAGCATTTATAAGAATTGCTTTGAACTGCAAAATGAGGCTTTAGAGCCTGTAATTGAAGATATTACAAGGAAATACGGAAGAAGCCTTCAGACCTTCGAAGATGAGAAGCTCTCTGAGGAAGAGAAGGACAGGATGCAGCTCTTTTCCTTCATAATCCAGCTGTCCTACGACGTCTATGTGAAAAAGCTCCTGATCGAAAAGATCCTGGACAACATCACTGAGGCCAAGGAGCAGGATAAGAAGGCTGAGAAGGACTCCAAGAAGGATTCTAAGAAGACTAAGGGATAAGATTTAATGGGAATTTACGATACACTTAACGGGCAGCAGAAGAAAGCAGTGCTGCAGACAGATGGGCCGGTGCTGATTCTTGCCGGCGCTGGATCAGGAAAGACAAGGGTCTTGACCCACAGAGTGGCTTACCTGATCGATGAATGCAATGTTAACCCCTGGAACATCATGGCCATTACCTTTACAAATAAGGCAGCAGGCGAGATGAGGGAAAGGGTAGACAAGATAGTTGGATTTGGCGCAGAGAGCATATGGGTTTCGACCTTTCACTCCAGCTGTGTCAGGATCCTTAGAAGACATGCGGATATATTGGGCTACAACACAAACTTTACGATCTATGACACGGACGACTCCAAGTCACTTATGAAGGATATCTGCAAGAGGTTTCAGCTGGAGACATCGCAGCTTAAGCTTCGTCAGATCATGAATATGATATCCAAGTGCAAGGACAACCTGGTCAGTCCTGAGGAATATTCAAGGTCAGCGGGAACTGACTTTGTGAAGGTCAAGGTAGCAAAGGCATACATGGAGTATCAGACTGCGCTTAAGAAGAACAATGCCTTTGATTTTGACGATCTGATCATGAAGACTGTAGAGCTCTTTAAAAAGAATTCGGAGGTTCTGGATTACTATCAGGAGCGATTTAAGTACATTATGGTGGATGAGTATCAGGACACCAACAATGCCCAGTTTGAGTTTATAAGGCTTT
>CAMVRW010000042.1 GCA_947169985.1 uncultured Butyrivibrio sp.
TTCAAACCTTGAGAGGACCACAATTCCTGCAACAGATGGTGACAGCATTGTTACTACCATTGATGGAAACCTTCAGAATATAGTAGAGAAGTACTTAAAAGAGTTCAACGAGACCTACGCAAACAACTTCCGTCAGGGGAATGCAGCCAATAACGTGGGCTGTATCATGATGAATGTTAATACAGGCGAGATCCTGGCAATGGCCGGATACCCAGCCTTTGACCTGAATAACCCAAGAGATACGGCACCACTTATTGGAATGCCGGCGGTTGATGAAAAGGGAAATAAGGTAAAAGGCGAATCGGTCCTGGATTCAGGTGTATATATTACCGAGGAAATGCTTGAAAGCTTTACCGACGAGGAATTGTATCAGAATTACAACTCTCTTTGGAAGAACTTCTGCATTTCAGATACCTATGAGCCTGGTTCTGTAGCAAAGCCTTTCACTGTTGCTACAGGTCTTGAGTGCGGAGCTATCACCGGCGATGAGGTTTACAACTGTACCGGTAAGCTTGAGGTAGGTGGATGGGAGATCAGGTGCCACAACAGATATGGTGATGGCAATGTCTCGGTTGAAAGAGGTATTGAGATTTCCTGCAACGTTGCCATGATGTACATTGCCCAGGCAATTGGTGTCAGCAAGTTTACCAAGTTCCAGAAAGACTTTGGTTTTGGACTTAAGACAAACGTGGACCTGGCAGGAGAGGCAAGAACGGAAGGCCTTACTTACAGCGCAGCTAACATGACATCTACAGACCTTGCAACCAACTCCTTTGGACAGGGCTTTAACGTAGATATGATCGAGATGATAACAAGCTTTTGCTCCCTTATTAATGGTGGTTATTACTATGAGCCCCATGTAGTAAAGAGGATTGTCTCCTCAAGTGGAGCAACCATCAAGAATATTGAACCAAGGATCCTGAGACAAACAGTTTCACAGAGTACCTCTGACAAGATAATACAGTATTGTAATCAGGTAGTTGCCGGAGCAGAAGGTACCGGTAAGACTGCAAGACCTGCAGGTTACATGATAGGCGGAAAGACCGGAACAGCTCAGACCCTTCCCCGTGGTAACCAGCAGTACGTTGTATCCTTCATGGGATATGCTCCTGCAGATGATCCCGAGATCGCCATCTACGTAGTAGTAGACAGGCCTAACACGAGATATCAGGACGATGCCAAGTTTGCCACAAGGATAGTAAGAGCGGTACTTACAGAGGCTCTCCCTTATCTTAATTATCCAATGACTGTTGAGCTTTCAGAGAAGGAGCAGGCTGAGCTTGCTGAGCTTCGTGAGAAGATGGTTACTCCTGAGACTCCGGTGGTGGAAACTACAGAGGAAGAAAACGTAGAAGAAACCGAGGAAACAACGGAAACTGAAGAGGTAAAAGAGGAGTCTTCCTCAATTTGGGAGACATTTGACGTAGACCCTGCAACGGGGTATTATATTGACCCGAATACAGGTAATCCTATCGACTCCAACGGATATGAACTTGGAGGAGATACACTTCCCGATTTTACCGGCGAACCAGTAACAGAAGAGTCGTCGGAGGGAAATAGTAATTAAGTTTGTGTGGAGATTATTATGAACAACTATCTACTTAGAACACTTCTTCCTGTCCTTGCTTCATTTTTCATCGCAGTATTGATCGGACCTTCGATCATCGAGATGCTGCGCAGGTTAAAGGCAGGCCAGACGGAGCGCGTTGAGGGACTTGAGTCCCATCAGAAGAAGACCGGAACACCAACTATGGGCGGTATCATTTTCCTTATTCCTGTAGTACTTATCGGAGTTTTCTATGCAACTTCTCACAAAGAGGTTATTCCGGTGCTGATCCTTACCATAGGTTTTGGTATCATCGGCTTTCTGGATGACTATATTAAGGTTGTCAGAAAGCACAATTTAGGACTTCGTGCCTGGCAAAAGATACTTGGGCAGTTTATAGTGGCTATGCTCTTTGCTGTGTATGTCACTAAATTTACTGATATATCCCTTGCCATGAGAGTTCCTTTCACAAGCATTGTCCTTGATTTTGGTATATGGAACATTCCAATAATGTTCTTTATCGCCCTTGGAACAGCCAACGGAACCAACTTCACTGATGGAGTAGATGGCCTTTGTGCTTCAGTTACAGCTGTAGTTGCAGCATTTTTCGCTGTGGCAGGCATGCACTACGGAGCAACCGGTGCTGAGGTTATGTCCAGCGCCATGGTAGGCGGACTTTTGGGCTACCTTGTTTACAATGTTTATCCCGGAAAGGTAATGATGGGCGACACAGGATCACTTGCCATTGGCGGCTTTGTTACCGGAATTGCCTACGTTATGCAGATGCCTATCTTTATTGTGATCGTGGGCTTTATCTATGCTTTTGAAGTTATCTCAGTTATCATGCAGGTCTCATACTTCAAGCTGACCCATGGTAAAAGAATCTTCAGAATGGCCCCAATCCATCACCACTTTGAAAAGGGTGGCTGGTCTGAGACCAAGGTAGTTAACGTATTTACAACAGTTACAATTCTTCTTTGTCTCATAGCCTATGCAGGCTTATAATGCGAGGATAGTTTGATGAATGCAGATTTAAAGGGTAAAAAAGTTCTTGTTATCGGAACAGGTCTTTCAGGAGTGGGATCAGTAAGACTCCTTTCACAGGTTGGAGCGCTTCCTGTGATGCTGGAAGAAAATACAAAGGTAACTAAGGAAGACATTATAAATAAGCTTCACGAGGAGGATAGGGACAGCACTGAGATCATTATCGGCGAGATCTCCGATGAAGTTCTTGATTCAATCGCACTCACTGTGCCTTCACCTGCAGTTCCTCTTGATTCTCCGACAGTTATGAGAATCAAGGCAAAAGAGATACCTATCTGGAGCGAGATCGAACTGGCTTATAACTTCTCCAAAGGAAAGATGGTTGCTATTACGGGAACCAACGGAAAGACCACCACAACAACGCTTGTGGGGGAGATTATGAAGGCTCACTTTGAATCTGTTTATGTTGTTGGAAACATCGGCGTTTCTTTTGCTGAGAGCGCCCTTGAGATGACAGAGGATACAGTGACAGTAGGAGAGATCAGTTCCTTCCAGCTGGAGGCAGTGGACAACTTCCATGCAAATGTCTCAGCAATCCTTAACATCACTCCGGATCATCTGAACAGACATCACACCATGGAATGCTATGCATCCATGAAGGAGAACATAACCAATAAAGAAACAAAGGACGATACCTGTGTTCTTAACTATGATAATGAATATACCAGGGATTTCGGGAACAGATGTCCAGCGAAGGTGGTTTTCTTTTCAACAAAAGAAAAGCTTCAGGACGGATTCTATCTTGAGGGTGACCAGATCATCATGAGCACCGCCGGAAATCCTATGACTATAATGAACATCCATGACATGAATCTGGTGGGACTATGCAACGTTGAAAATGTAATGGCTGCCATCGCTATGTCCCTTGCCATGGGAGTACCTCTTTCTACAATCCTTGCAGTTATCAGGGATTTCAAGGCAGTAGAGCACAGAATTGAGTTCGTTGCCACAAAGAGAGGCGTAGATTATTACAACGATTCAAAGGGCACTAATCCGGATGCAGCTATTCAGGGTATCAGAGCCATGAGTAAGCCAACAATCCTTATTGGCGGAGGCTACGACAAGGGCAGTGAGTACGACGAGTGGCTGGAGAACTTTGGAGATACTGTAAAGCTCCTGGTGCTTATCGGGCAGACTAAGGAAAAGATAGCAGAGTGCGCTAAAAAGCACGGCTTTACTAACTATGTATTTAAGGACAGCTTTGAGGAGGCTCTGGAGTTTTGTACAGAAAGCGCCAGGAGTGGGGATGCAGTTCTTTTATCTCCCGCCTGTGCAAGCTGGGATATGTTCCCGAATTATGAGACCAGGGGAAAGAAATTTAAGGAGTATGTATACAAGATCACTGAGTGATCCTGTGAGGGGAAGAAGTGGAGCTTGCTAACTATTTAAGGAGAAAAAGAGAAGAATACTATATAGACTACAGTCTGGTGTTTGTCATTCTGTTTCTGGTGGCCTTTGGGCTTATTATGCTCTATTCCACCAGTTCCTATGAGGCAAATCTTGACTTCGGGGATTCTGCGTATTATTTCAAGCATCAGCTTGGACCGGTGCTTATTGGTGTCGGGGCAATGGCTGTAATGTCCTATTTCCCATACAGAGTACTGGCAAAGTTTGCAATGCCCATCTATCTTGTTTCAGCAGCTCTTTTGATATTGATCATTCCTTTTGGTAAGACTATCAATGGTGCTAAAAGATGGTTGATCATTATGGGTATTTCAATTCAGCCTGCTGAGGTCGCAAAGGTTGCTACCATTATTTTTACAGCAACAATGATCGTTAAGCTTAAAAAGAACCTTCTTACCTCCAAGGGCTTTGGAGCAGCGCTGGTTTTCCCGGGAATTCTTGCAGGAATGGTTTACATTATCACAAGGAACCTCAGTTCCGCTGTTATCATCATGGGAATCACCATGATCATGCTGTTCGTTTCTACTCCGGGTTACAAGAGATACATTATTACAGCAGTTGCAGTTCTTGGTCTTGTGGCTGTGCTGGTACTTATAATTGCTAATTCAGATCAGACAAGTGGTATGAACTATCGTTTCGAACGTGTTCTTGCCTGGCTTGATCCTGCAGCTCATGCTTCAGGAAAGGGATTCCAGACCTTACAGGCTCTTTACGCCATCGGATCCGGCGGAGTTTTTGGTAAGGGTCTTGGCGAGAGTATGCAGAAGATGGGATTTATCCCTGAGGCACAGAATGATATGATCTTCTCCATTATCTGCGAAGAGCTGGGGCTCTTTGGAGCAATAGCTGTTATGCTTATGTTCCTTCTGCTGATCTGGAGACTTATGATCATAGCTAACAACGCTCCTGATATGTTTGGAGCTCTTTTGGTAATAGGCGTTATGGGACATGTTGCCATTCAGGTAATCCTTAATATTGCCGTTGTTACCAATACAATTCCCAATACCGGTATCACGCTGCCTTTCATCAGCTACGGTGGATCAGCTGTTATCATCCAGCTTGCTGAGATAGGGATCGCCCTTAATGTGGCACGAAACATCGGTAGAGAGTAATCATTTGATATGGCAAAGAAGAGAAGAAAAGTTAAGAAGAGGCGCAGTGAATACAGGCCATCCCTAAGAGAGAGGATTGAAGATTTTCATCCTATAAGGAATTTCCACCCCGTTCGGGGGCTGGGAAGATCTCTTTTCCTCCATAAAAGCCTGTATATCATAGCCGGAGTACTACTTGTATTGTTACTGGCCGGAGGCCTTACCTTCAAATATATAAATGATAATTATACGGTAACCAATATATATGTAACGGGGAATACACACTATACCAATGATGAGATCATTGCTATGGTCATGGACGGAAAGCTCAGTCATAATTCCTTTTTCCTGTCCATGAAGTACAGGGACAAGAGTATTGAGAACATTCCCTTTATAGAGAAGATGGACGTGGATATCCTTTCAAAGGATACCATAAGGATAAACGTCTATGAGAAAGCTGTGGCAGGTTACATAGCCTACCTTGGAAGATATATGTACTTTGACAGGGATGGAATAGTGTGCGAAAGCTCTTTTGAGACTTCGGATAACGTACCTGAGGTTATGGGACTTTCCTTTGACTATGTGATCATGCATGAGAAGCTTCCGATCCAGAATCAGAAGGTCTTTGAGGAAATCCTGGATATCACACAGCTTCTTTCAAAATACCAGCTTAGAGCTGACAGGATATTCTTTGACAGCGAGTACAATGTGTACCTGTATTTTGGCAACGTTGAGGTGAGTCTTGGCACTGAGGACTTCATTGACGAGAAAATTATACAACTTCAATATATTTTGCCAAAATTGGAAGGAAAAACTGGTATTTTGGAGATGAAAGATTTTGACGATAGTACAAAAAACATCACATTTGAAGAGAAAAACCAATAAATTGTCGTCAAAATAATGAAAATTTTCTAAAAAAAAACTGGTTGATAATTAAGTAAAAAAATCGTATCATAGCTAATAGGAGTCTATGAGGTTTATGAAGGAGGAGTTGTTTTGCTGGAGATTAAGTCTAATGAGGCAGAAAACGCCTGCAAGATCATCGTCGTAGGGGTAGGCGGTGCAGGTAATAATGCCGTTAATAGAATGGTAGATGAGAATATTACCGGTGTAGAATTCATCGGTATTAATACAGATAAACAGGCACTGCAGTTATGTAAAGCACCAAAGCTTTTGCAGATCGGTGAGAAGCTTACAAAGGGCCTTGGAGCCGGTGCAAAGCCTGAGATCGGACAGAAAGCAGCAGAAGAGAGTGCAGAGGAGATATCTGCAGCCCTTAAGGGAGCAGATATGGTTTTCGTTACCTGTGGTATGGGTGGCGGAACCGGTACCGGTGCAGCTCCTGTTGTTGCCAAGCTTGCTAAGGAGATGGGTATCCTCACCGTTGGTGTAGTTACAAAGCCTTTCAGCTTTGAAGCCCGTGTTCGTATGCAGAATGCTATGCTTGGTATTTCAAATATTAAGACAAATGTTGATACCCTTATCGTTATCCCTAACGATAAGCTTCTTCAGATAGTTGACAGACGTACTACAATGCCTGATGCACTCAAGAAGGCAGATGAAGTACTTCAGCAGGCTGTTCAGGGAATCACTGATCTTATCAATGTTCCTGCAGTTATCAACCTTGACTTTGCTGATGTTTCAACGGTTATGAAGGAAAAAGGTATTGCTCATATCGGTATCGGTAGTGGAAAGGGCGATGACAAGGCAACAGACGCTGTTAAGATGGCTGTTGAGTCACCACTTCTTGAGACTAAGGTCAACGGAGCTACAGATGTTATCATCAACATCTCCGGTGATATCACTCTTACAGATGCTTCCGATGCATCAGAGTATGTTCGTCAGCTGGCAGGAGATGATGTAAATGTTATCTTCGGTGCAATGTATGACGAGAGCAAGACAGATACATGTACTGTAACAGTTATTGCTACAGGAATTGAGGATAAGTCAAATAACAACGCAGCAGTTGCACAGGCTAATGCACAGGCACAGGCTCAGGCAGCACCTAAGGCTACGACCGTAGCAGAGACTGTAGCTACACCAGTTACACCTGTAACTCCTGTTCAGCCGGTTGTTACTCCTATCACTCCAATCCGTCCAATAACTCCAGTGGCTAAGGTTGATGGCGAGGCAGCTGCAGCACCTGCTCCTGCAACATCATCTGCAACAAGACCACTTACACTTAACAGACCTTCAGAGATCAAGAGTACTGTAGAGCCTAAGTCTCTCAAGATTCCTGATTTCCTTCAGAGAAAGTAATGTAACGGACTAAATGCCCTCCGCTTTTTGCGGAGGGTTTTTTTATGTAAAAAGCGCTTAAAATAGCTGAAAAAAACTGTAATTAGTGTGGAAAAATGCGAAAATCAATGATACAATAATTTGTAGAGTGAAAACTTAGCCACACAACATACTGTGGACGAATTACACAATAATCTGGAGGAAAACTATGAAATGCCCATTTTGCGGTAAAGATGACACTAGAGTTATTGATTCAAGGCCTGCTGACGAGAATACTTCCATCAGGCGCAGAAGAGTATGTGATTCATGTGGCAAGAGGTTTACGACCTATGAGAAGGTTGAGACCATTCCTCTTATTGTAATCAAGAAGGGCGATGTGAGAGAGCCCTATGACCGTGCAAAGATTGAGGCAGGTGTATTCAGAGCGTGCCATAAGAGACCTGTAAGTGCTGAGCAGATCACCAAGATTGTTGATGCTGTTGAGACTGAAGTATTCAATATGGAGCAGAAGGAGATCCCCAGCCGTGCTATCGGTGAGATTGTAATGGACAAGATGAAGAATCTGGATCCTGTTGCATATGTAAGATTTGCTTCTGTTTACAGAGAGTTCAAGGATGTAAATACCTTCATGGATGAGCTGAAGACAGTTCTTAAGAAGGAAGCAGAGGGCACCATTACAGATACAACAGATAAGAACACACCACTTCTTAAGGACCATTGATCTGATTAGAGCAAATAATAAGCGCTGGCATGAATTATCATGTCAGCGCATTTTCTTTTTGTGAGGGACTCAGACTCCAAGCATTCCCTTTATGAAGATCTCAATTCCTATTCCGATAAGGATCAGTCCACCAACAATCTTGGCATTTCCTGATAGCTTTGTTCCAAACTTTACTCCCAGCTTAAGACCTACAAAGCAGATAATATATGTGGTAACACCGATGATAAGTCCTGAAACAAGAGTCATCGCCAGGTTGTAATCTGAAATGGTGAAACCAACTGAAAGAGCATCGATTGATGTGGCAATTCCCTGTACCATAAGAACCTTTGTTGTAAGTTCTCCTGCCTGAACATCCTCTTTAATGTCACATTCCTTGTTGGAACAGTTGTCGCAGTCCATTCCGTTTTTGCATTTTCTGGACTTGATTCCCTCTATAAGCATCTTACCGCCGATAAAGGCCAGTAATATAAGAGCAATCCAGGGTATAAATTTCTGGAATCCGGTAAAAAAGGTTACTGCTTCGTGAACCAAGAGCCATCCTATTACCGGCATTGCAAACTGGAAGAGAGCATAGATACCGGCAATTTCCAGCATTCTGCCTTTTTTCATGTGTGGCTCTGCAAATCCGTTTGCCAAAGATACGGAGAATGCATCCATAGCCAGACCAACACCCAGCATAACGCTGTTGGTGATCAGCCAAAAATAATAATTCATTATATATTTCCTACCTTATTTTTAAGGCTCTTTTAACGAGAATCTGGATATCAGATCTGATAGAGCCCTGTAATACATAAAGTGCGATTCGTTCCACTGAACAGCCTTGCCAAGACTTGAAACGATTATAAAGCACTCGTTGTTATCCTTGTCATAAAATCTCATAAGGATGTAGGATAAAACACCGATTTCCTTGAGGAAAGCTTTTATACTGCCTGCCTGGGGCGGGAGAGTATCAAGCTTGTTGACTACCACAAAATCCCTGCCAGCAAGATACTTTTCCTTGGTATCAGAGTTTAGAACTCCCAGGAGAACGTCTGGTGATCTGAAGCCAGTATTTCCATTCAATCCTGTTGCGTACCTGAGCTTAAATGGGGTGCCAACAATCAGGCTCATCCGCTGAAGCTTGAAAGCCTGAGCAAATTCATCTAACAAAGCCTCCGGTGTTGTTCCTTTTCCATGAAGCGCAACTTCATACATTTTAACTATCATATCGCCATATGACAAGTCCCCACGGTCGTTGAACAGCTTTTTGGTCATTTCCTGCTGCTTTATCTCTTCCAGACTTCCGTGCTTCTCACTGTCATAGATAATGTAACGGTTGCGACCCTTTTCTTTTGCTATATAAAGGCACTGGTCTGCAAGAAGGAATACATCCTCATAGTTGTCTGCATCCCTGGAAAAAGAAGCAGATCCTATTGAAACAGATATTGGATTATTGTCAGGATGTTCCTTGTCAATAAATGCAGCTCTTACTTTGTCCCTTATGGCTCTGAAGATTACCCTGAGCTGCTCTTCTTCAGTAATGTTGTAAAAGACGATGAGAAATTCATCTCCGCCAAATCGCCCTGTAACGCCTTTTGCGCCTACTTCAAAAGAGATAATGTCTGCTACCTGCTTAATGACTGTATCTCCAAACTGATGGCCAAAGGAGTCGTTTACATTCTTGAAGAAATCTATATCTATGATTCCAAGAGTGGTGCCTTCGAGGCGACGCTCGTTGATCCTCTCCTGGGCAATGCGCATGATATCGGCCTTTTCCAAAAGACCTGTAAGACTGTCTCTTTTAAGGCTTGAGACCTGAGGACCACCGGTTCTGTGCTCCAGGTGCATGTGTCCCACTACATGTTCCTTCTGGCTGGAGTAGTTGACATACTTGGCTTCCAGAATTGTGGTCTGGACACTTGGGTCGTCGTTGATAAGGTTGGCTTCGATATGAGTAGTAGAGCGACCGGCCTTAGCTTTAACCTGACCGATAAAGGCTTTTATACGATCCTGCTTATTTTGGCTTACTTTTTTGCATAGCATGTTTTCTATGTCATCGATGGAGTAGAGCCCTGCATCGAATTCAGCAGCCTGCGTATTGGCCAGTATGACATTTTGGACTTCCGGATCATAATCGAAATAAACGTCATCGTAGAGCTCTAACTGGGACTTGAAGGCGGTGACGGTATCTGTCAGATAGTTGTTATTGTCAATGAGCTCATTTATTCCTGCAAGGACCACGTGGAGGGTATTAGTCTTTTCTTTAAAGGATACCTTAAGACAATACAGCTGAACTCCGTTGTTGGTTTTGATTCCGGCTGCAAACCATTTGTTGTCAGCCAGAGAAAGGCCCTTTAGATACAGGTCTTTATAGGCTTCGTCTATATAATCATCAAAGGATCCATTCACTCCGCTCATCAGAGTATCATATAGTCCCTCATCAGCAGAGAGGATTACATGGTCCTTTTCGGATAATTCCATTTCAAAGAAGTTGAAAATATTCATGTCAAATGTTATCCTTTCTGAGAATTATTATATAAAAAAATGAGAAATAATGGTATCATAGACGTGATGTTTTTTGCGGAGGAAAGAAATAATGGATTACATTTTAAGCTGCTGCTCAACTGCTGACCTTTCAGCGGAGCATTTTAAGGAAAGAAATATCGATTATATCTGTTTCCATTTTGAAGTGGATGGAAAAGACTATCCGGATGATCTGGGAGTTTCATATCCTTTTAAGAGCTTTTATGATGATATGGCAAAAGGAGCCATGACAAAGACTTCTCAGGTAAGCGTTGGTGAATACCTTGAATACTTTGAGGGCTTTTTGAAGCAAGGAAAAGACATACTCCACCTTACACTTAGCTCAGGAATATCAGGAACACTGAATTCAGCTACTATTGCAAGAGACCAGCTCAGGGACAAGTATCCTGAAAGAAAGCTTTATGTTGTTGATTCCCTGGCAGCTTCTGCAGGATTCGGACTTTTGATGAATAAGCTTGCTGACCTTCGTGATGAGGGAATGAGCATTGATGACCTTTATGAGTGGGTTATCGAGCACAGACTTGAGTGCCAGCATTGGTTCTTTGTTTCAGACCTTAAATATCTTGTAAGAGGCGGTCGTGTATCTAAGGCTGCCGGAATCATTGGCGGAGCCCTTAAAATTTGTCCTTTACTTAATGTTGATTTCCAGGGAAGACTTATTGTACGTGCTAAGCATCGTGGAATAAACGCAGTTATGAAGGCTCAGGTTGCCAAGATGGAAGAGCTTGCAGTTGGTGGCACAGACTACGATGGTGACTGCTACATCTCCAATTCGGACTGCTATGAGGAGGCAAGAGCCGTTGCAGACCTCATTGAGGAGAAATTCCCTAAGCTTAAAGGCAAGGTTAAGATCTACAGCATTGGAACTACAATTGGTAGTCATACAGGTCCTGGAACAGTTGCACTGTTCTTCTGGGGATCAAAGAGAATTGATTGATAATTATTCGTCCTTTGTATGGCCCTGCTGTACAAGGGACTATCTTTGTGTAGAGTGAGTATCATTAGGAGGAAAAGATGGAAAACAGCGCATTACATCAGCAAATTGAAGCAATTCGTGCAGAGATCAAGGCAAATTCCGAGAAGCTAGACAGCTCAAAGCTTGTTTACGAGATGAGAAAGAGCTTTTTGGACAATAAGAGTGGAAAGATCAGTGCTCTTATGAAGGAGATGAAGAACATCGCCGCTGAGGATCGTGCCGAGTATGGTAAGAATGTAAATGAACTTAAGCAGTGGGCTCTTGAGCATTTTGAAGAACTTGACAGAAAGATGAAGGAAAAAGAGCTTAAGGCAAGATATGAGAAAGAGAAGCAGGATGTTACAATGCCTCCTAAGATGCGTTATCAGGGCAATCTTCATCCTGTAACACAGATGAGAGAGACTCTTATAGATATCTTTGCGGGAATGGGCTTTGAGATTTATGAAGGCACTGAGATTGAGAATGACTACTACAATTTCACTGCCCTTAATACTCCTGCAGATCACCCTGCAAGAGATATGCAGGACACATTCTACTTAAGTCCTGAGTTTCTTTTGAGAACACAGACCTCTTCAGGTCAGATCCACGTAATGGAGAACAAGAAGCCTCCAATCAAGATCCTTTCACCCGGTAAGGTTTTCCGTTCAGATGATGATGCAACTCATTCACCTATGTTCTCACAGATGGAAGG
>CAMVRW010000043.1 GCA_947169985.1 uncultured Butyrivibrio sp.
GCTCGCCGTCTGTTGTCCACCAGTCATATCCACGGTCGTTCTTTGCAGGGAACTCGTCTCCGCCGCCCTGTGAATGATGGAACTTGTCCTCGATCTCTGCTGCTACTGTAGGATTTGATGAGTATCCACCCATGTCCTTACCCCAAGCTTCGAAGCCTGACTCTGTGCAAGTCATGAATGCGATGAATGCGCATGCTGTCCAAGGAAGAGGAGAGTTCTTTGTAAGGAACAGGTAGTGGCAATATCCATATCCGCCGATTCCTGTGTAGCCATCCTGATAAGCTGCAACATTGATGTTGTTAACTGATACGGAAGCTGACTCCTCAACTGAACGAAGCTTTGAATAAACTAAAAGTCCTGACTGATCCTTTGCTGATGCATCTACAAGAGTGTTGCAGATAGGACCGTCATCAGTCTGCTCGTTGTAGTTGTTAACCCAGAGCTTGATCCATGCAAGAGCATAAGCGCCGTTTGCGCCAAGACCAAGGTCGTTAGCATCAGCCTGCATAGCCTGGATTGTAGGCTCGAAGTATGCCTTCTTTGTGTCATCAAGCTTGTCATAAGCTTCCTTAAGCCATGTAGCGTACTTGTCTTCTGTGAGCATCATAAGGAAGTTCTTTCCTACGATCTCAGAGTCAACGCCCATGAAAAGAGGATGTGATCCTTCATATACGAAATCCCAGCAGTTTGTGAATGTAGCTGAGCCCTGGTTGTTGTACATGAATACCTTGTTAAGCGTCTGAAGTGGAAGGAATCCTGTGTATGCATCAGCTGTTGTTCCGTTAGCCTCTGCCCACTCCTTAGGAACGAAGGTCTTAAGGATATCTGTGTCAACCATCTTTGACTGGATCTGGTTACCATCCTGGATAAGAGTCATGGCAAATGTGCCTTCGCTCTTAAGGGAATCAGATGTGAGCTGCTCGAAGATCTTGTTGTTCTTTGGCTGCTGCCACTCAAATTCCATTGAGTAAGATGGATCGATTGACTGTAAGTACTCGATGAATACTGGAAGTGCTGACTTACCACGGCTGGAGTTTCCTACACCGTAGAAGGTCTTGCCGTTTGACTCTTCGATAGCCTTCTTTGCAAGCTCTTCCATTGACATTGTTTCTGCCTCAGCGATGATGGCATCGATTCCTGTAAGCTCTGCTGCAGGAGCTGCTGTCTCTGTAGCTGTAGCAGCTGCTGTGTTATCTGTAGCTGTTCCGGCATCAGATGTTGTCTGCTGAGTGTCTGATGTAGTTGTTGTTCCTGTTGCTGCGCTTCCGCAACCTGCAAGAGCAGATACAACCATTGTGAATGCTAAGACTGTAGATAATACTTTCTTTTTCACTTTTAACCCTCCTTTTAATGCGTGCACAAAAAAATGTAGTTAACACGCTGTTTCATGTTAACTACATTGTAGTTGTATCAGTTTTTTATTTGCAGAAGACAATTCTGATATTATTTGTAATTTTTTAACATTTTATTTATAAATTCCTGATCATTCCATTAGACCCTTGGTCTGATAGTCAGAAGGGGTGCGGCCCACAAGCTTTTTGAAGGTGTTGGAAAAGTATGCAATATCCTGATATCCAACCTTCTCTGCAACCTCGTATATCTTCACCTGGACATCCTTAAGATAGTCCATGGCCATTCTGATACGATACTTGGTGAGATAATTGTTTATGCTGACATCTGTTTCTGCCTTAAAAAGTCTGCTTATGTGCCCATCACTGACTCCCATAGACTGGGCAAGGCCCGTCACAGAAAAGTCCATCTCAGCAAAGTGCTCCTCAATATAGGCTATGGCTGTCTGAACGTACCTGTTGGAAATATCTTCCTTTTTCTTAAGAGGTATAAGATTCTCCTCAAGCTCTTTTGACGAGGCGGGAGCATTGGGATGGAGATGCAGAAGCCTTTGAATTGAGGCCTCCAGCTCACCGTCCTGAAAGGGCTTTAAAAGATAATCCGAGACTCCGATCCTGATGGCCTGTCTTGCATATTCAAATTCATTGTAGGCAGTAAGGAATATAACCTTGGTCCCGGGATATTTTTCAAGGAGCTTTTCTGCCAGAGCAATGCCGTCCATCTTTGGCATCCTGATATCAGATACCACAAGGTCCGGGCGAAACTCGTCTGCCATTAAAAGAGCTTCTTCCCCGTTTGAAGCCTCTGCCACAACCTCACACCCGATAAGGGCCCAGTCGGTCTCACTCCTTATTCCCATTCTCACGTATTTCTCGTCGTCAACTATCAAAACCTTTGTCATGTCTCACCTTTTGTCTCTATGGTCGTCTTATCATCGGCTCTTACTGGCTCTTTTTCCGAATAGGGCAAAGTTACGATCATGACTGTTCCGCCACCTGAGGGCCTTACAGCCAGCACTCCATACTCCTTGCCATAGTAGAGTCTGATGATGGTATTTACATTGTTAAGGCCAAGATGTCCCTTCAAGGTCTCGGGATCATCATTGTTAAGGGCTGTCAGCATCTCATCGCTAATGCCCTTTCCGTTGTCCTGAACTGAGATCTTCAAAAGGTCCGGTTTGTCATCAGTGCCCTTTTCCCTTATGGCTGCCACATATATGTGACCGTTTTCCATCTCATCCATTCCATGTATTATGGCATTCTCAACTATCGGCTGTAATATCAGCTTGGGGATGATGGCCTCCATTATCTCATCAGGAATATCTATGGTTATATCAAACTTGTCATCAAACCTGATCCTCTGGATCTCGCAGTAGTTCTCGATGAGCTTTATCTCCTCAGAGAGCTTCACGAACTGGTTTTGGGAGATGCTGGTCCGAAGGATCCCTGCCAGTGAAGCCGACATTGTGGCAACCTCCGGCACCTGATTGGCCTTAGCCACCCACTTGATGGTATCAAGAGTGTTGTACAAGAAGTGAGGATTAAGCTGAGCCTGCATCATCTCGATCCTGGTCTCGTTGACCTTTCTCTCTGCAGCCACTCTCTCTTCCATGGTTTCCTTCAGCTTGGTTGTCATCTTATTAAAACCAACAGCCAGCTGTTCGAACTCATCCTCACGCTCCAGCTCTATCTTGGCATCAAAGTCACCCTTTCTAAAGCGCTTCATTCCTGCTGCCAGAGTAGCTATGGGCTTTGAAACGTAGTTACTCATCCTGTTTGCCACAACAAGACAGACTATAACACTTATAACTGCCAACAACAAGATGATCTGATAGCCTGCCCTTACAGCTGTCTCGTCCAAAGCAGGAGGTGTGACATAAACACTAAGGAGCCCTGTGTCTCCCATTGGTGTGATATAGATATTGCTCTCAAATCCCGCATTGTATAGCTGCCCGGAAAAGAGATTTCTCCTGATCCCCGAAAGAACTGTTCCATCCTGAGTTGTACCCATCATGCAAAATGGCCTAAAATGCTCGTTGGTCAGCATGAAGCCATCCCTTGAATTTAAGCTTCCTCCCAGCTGCTCCTTAAGACTGCTTTGCTCAATCCTTATTACCGCATATCCCGGCTCATCCTTATTTACGATACGCCTTGCGATCAAAAGAGCTGCACCGGACTCCGAAGCATTTCCCGGATCCAGGGCATAAACTGTCTTTCCGCCGCTGTTTTTGGCATCGTACAAAACCGAGTAATAATCAGGAAGGGGATCTGACTTGTAGCCACTTCTTGTGCTGTACATACATCTGCTTCCGATGTACAGATCCACCACAGAGAAGGTCCTTATATCCTGAGTTACCTCATAAAGGTTTGAATATATTTCCAGTGAATTCTTTCTTCCCTTGAAAAAAGCATTCCTAAGGACTTCGTTTTGGGAGATGGCGTCAAGTGTCGCCTCAGATCTTTCCAGAAGATCCAAAACCCTTCCGGATACCAGCTCTTCCTGCTGAGCATCCATCCTCTCGTAGTCAGCAACAACCCTTGCCTGGAATCCCTGTACTGTAAGGATTCCTCCGAATATAACCAGGAAAAGAGTTACTGCCAGGAATACTACGAAGATCTGCCTCTTAAAGGACTGTCTCACAAATCCCATACTCACTCTCCTTCCTGCCCTCTAAGGGCATTCCAGAGAGAAAAGACCTCTTCCTCTTCCCTGGCAGATTTTTGCACATCAAATCTTATAAGGTTTATGCTGTTTCCCATGGACTGTCCAAGGTCCTTTCTTACTGACCTTCGATAGAACTTATCCTGGGCATATTTCTGGGTGTCGTATCCCACCACAAAATCAATGAATTTTCCTGCATTATAGCTGTGTGGCGCATTCTTTACCATGGCACAGCCGTCGGGAACTGCGCTGGTCCCATCCTCCGGGTAAACCATGTCTATGTCTT
The DNA here is from genome assembly GCA_947169985.1 of uncultured Butyrivibrio sp. Classification (GTDB taxonomy): domain Bacteria; phylum Bacillota; class Clostridia; order Lachnospirales; family Lachnospiraceae; genus Butyrivibrio. The sequence continues at coordinate 4,298 of CAMVRW010000043.1, forward strand.
CGCCCTGATCCATGGCTTTCCTTGCTGTCTCCTCAAGGGTTATCCCTATGAGATAGGTTCCGTCTGTAACCTTAGGTATAACCTGACCTGAGGAATTTAAGACCTTTCCATCCAACTGCTCATAAAACCTAGGCACCAGGCTTTCAGCGCTCTCGTTAAATATCTGTTCCATGGTGGAGATAATGGTATAGCTGGTTCCGGAATTTGTTATATCAGCAAAAGAGATCTGGCCCTTCCACTTGTCGTCAAACAGCTCCTGCCAGGTCTTTGGGACCTCTGAATAGGATACGAGTTTTGGGTTGTAGATAAAAACTATAGGTAGCTCCGTGAAGGGAGTCCAGAAATCATCCGCGTCAACGTAATTGGGGTCCAGATTCTCTTTTCCCGCTGTCTCATAGGCAGTGAAAAGATCCTTTTGGGCCTCGTAGCTTTCGATTCCGCCTCCAAACATAATGTCGCACTGACCGATTGCCGAAGCCTCTTTTACCTGAGAGAGCATCTCGGCCGTACCACCTGCGTGAATTTCCACCCAGATTCCGGTCCTGTTCTCAAACTCCCTTATTATCGGCAGATACACCTCTTCCTTGTGGGAGGTGTAGACGATGAGCTGCTTTTCTTCAGGGACATTGTAACGCTCGGAGAGCTCCTGTATGGCTTTTTGACGCTCGGTTCCTGCGCACGACGAAAGCAGAAGCATTGCTGCTCCTGCCGTCAGAATTGTCACTATTTTTATTAGTCGTTTTGTCTGATCAATGAAAATGTTCATTAACTGTTACTTTCCCGGGCTTTCATTTCCTCTTTTCGTTTGTACATGTTTGTGTCAGCCCTCTTAAACACATCTGATACGGTGAAGTCCTTCTCAGGATCAAAAAGAGCTACTCCGATAGCCGCAGAGATCCGCTGCCAGGGTTCAAGACTGTCATCTGCAAGGCGCCTGTCTATCTCTGCATACAGCTCCTCCACCAGTTTTTCTACGTTCTCATAATCGCTGTTTTTCAGGATAACGGCAAATACGTCTCCACCAATTCTGAATACCGGTGAGTGCTTGAATACATTACAAACCAGCATACACAGCTCTTTTATCGCGGTATTTCCGCTGTCGTGTCCGTGCTCTTCGTTGATGGCCTTTAAATTGTTAAGGTCTACCATTGCAAGACCGAATTTATCTTCTCCTCCAGCCACATCCCACTCAAGCTTCCTGATCTCATCCTCGTAGGCGCTTCTGTTTCTGATACCAGTAAGGGCATCTCTGTTGGCCAGGGCCTGAAGCTCGCTGGCCTGCTTTCTGGTCTCCGTCAGCTCGTTGGTGGCAGTGCTAAGATGCTTCATAAACTTATCCATCTCAAGCATCATTTCTGCCGTATGATTCGCAAGGGCTGAGATTTCGTCGCCGCCTCTGGCATCATACTCGATAACATGGGCAATCTTTGGATCCTTGGTCTTTGTATACTTTTTGATGTTAGTTACCAGGGCTTCCAGCTTTGCAATATAATTCCTCTCCATGAAAGCCAGGGTAAGAATTACGCCTACTATAAGAATGAATCCCATTGTGGTTATAAGAATAAGTGTATTACGAAGTATTGTAGCATTGATTGAGGAAATTGGCACATCAATGGCGATGATTCCCATCTTTTCCCCATTTATATACAGCGGATAATAGTAGGTATATACATGTCCGTACTCGTTGCTTAACTCATCATGCTCTGGAAGTATCTCTCCTGTTTCCCATACTTTCCACATAACAGGGAATCGGTCCGCAGCCTCATAAATGTCCATGCAAACATTTATGCAGGACTTGCCATCAACAATTTTTTCTTCTCGCACAGCATCTATGACGTAGTACATATGATAAGGCTCACCTGTTGATGTTACATAGTAGGTGTAGTCCACTTCGAACACTTTAGTCGCAGACTCAAACACATAAAGCCAGTATTCATGCGTATAAACTGCAAAGGCATTTTTCACTTCATCAGACAGCTCGTCAAAAGAGATATCATAGCCCAGGACTTTTCCCGGGTACTGCTCAGCAAAAAGCTTCTGATACCTGTCCAGCGCCGGCAGGTAATTTCCGTCAAAATCAAAAGGGATAAGTACTTCGTCCCCATGCTCCTTCATATACTCCTGATATTGGATAAAGTCCTCTCTATCAGCTTTTATCAGAGCCTGCAGATATTCTGACAGACTCTTGACGTTATCCTCTATCCTCTGCTCATAGATCCTCTCCTGGAGTCTGTATGTTGCAATTCCTCCAAGGACCAGTGTAACCACAGTAAATACCGCAAAAGCCACACCAAACTTAAAGAGCAGGCTCTCACTCTTTTTCCCGGTCAGAGATTTTTGATTAGTTGCACTGTTATCTCTCATAAGCCACCTATAAGAAAACATACCATTTTACGATATCAACATATCTATATTTTACTACACTTTTCTTAACCTTTGCACTTTGTAATTCCAAAGCCTCCCTCCTGCCCTGTCTGCCTTGATTTAACACTGTCTTTGTGATAATATACTTATTGCATGTTTCCGTAGCTCAGCAGGATAGAGCGTTCGCCTCCTAAGCGAAAGGTCGTGCGTTCGAATCGCATCGGGAACATTCGCGAAGGCTACAAGCCATGCAAAAAAGGATACATAAAGCTCGACGGGAGTTTACTCACGAGAGAGCTTTTATGTATCCTTTTTTATAGGGCGACAGCCCGCGGAGAAGGAAGCTTTGCTTCCGAGTTTGAGCATGGCGACAATGATCGTTATTTACGGATTATTCTTCGTACACTACTATTGCCGACAAAAGAAAGCATTTTATGTCGGGAACAGTATGTACAACACCTCTATACTAAAGTTACAATCAAGTTGGAGGTTACTTATGAACTGGAGCAAGATCATTGAAGACGCCATAAGGTTTATTGAAGAGAACATCACTGAAGATCTGACGGTAGGCAGGATTGCCAAGGAAGTGAATACATCCGCGTTTTATTTCCAAAAGGGCTTTTCCATGCTGTGCGGACTAACCGTTGGCGAATATGTTCGAATGAGAAGGCTCTCCCTTGCAGGAGAAGAACTGCTCTCTACAGACATCAAGGTGATCGACCTGGCAATGAAGTACGGCTATGACTCAGCAGACAGCTTCACCAAGGCGTTTACAAGATTTCATGGAAGTACCCCAACTGATGTAAGGACGAATGGTGCGAATATAAAATCCTTTGCACCACTGCATATCAAACTGACATTAGACGGAGGAAAAACAATGGAGTACAGAATTGAAAAGAAACCGGCATTTAAGGTAATGGGCGTATCAAGGATAATCGGATATGGAGATGGCTACACAACAATCCCCAAGTTCTGGGATGAAGTCTTTTCTGGCAGTGATAACAAGCTTATGGGGATGTATGGCGTTTGCCTTGATGGTGAAGTTCCCGGAGATGAGTTCCGCTACATGATCGCAGATGATTATAACGAAGACCTGGCAGCCTCAAAGGGCTATGAGGTAAAAGAAATACCAGAATACACCTGGGCTGTGTTCCCTTGCCGAGGCGCTATGCCAAAGGCTCTTCAGGACGTCAACACCCAGGTATTTAATGAGTGGCTCCCTGCCAGCAACTATGAGATCGCTGCAGGATTCAACATTGAGTTTTACACCGACGAGACCAAGTACAAGCTTGGAACTCAGGACCCTGACTACTACTCAGAAATCTGGGTTCCTGTTAAGGCCTGATTCAGCGACCTAAAAGTAGTGCAAAACAAACCAGAATAATAAGGAATACTACGTTAACAGCGGTGAATACCAACAGGTATTTGCCGCTGTTTTCTCTATATTCCTTACTATAGGCCTTATAAGAAATCAGCGATGCCATGGATGCAATAAGTGTTCCCAGTCCTCCAACATTAACTCCAAGAAGAAGGTCTTTGTAATTGGTGGTAAATCCTGAGAGCATCAATGTAGCAGGAACATTACTGATGACCTGGCTTAAGGCAATTGAAATTGCAAACTCCCTTCCACTTAGTACCCTTTGAAGAAAAGAGCTTATGGCACCAATATTTCCCATGTTTCCTGTAAAGATAAAGAAACCAATAAAGGTCAGCAGCAGTATATAGTCAGCCCTGAAAAGGATCTTGAAATCCATTCCGCCAACAATTACAAGCACTATGATTGCAAACACATACCAGGGAAGGATTCTTACAACGGATAAAAGAGCTATCACAAAAAGCACGCCATAGATTATGATCTGGCGCTTACTTCCAAAGTTGCTGGTGATAACTGAATCCTTGCTGGTGGAAAGGCTCTTTTGCCTGTCAGGCGTTAAGAGAAAAAGAGCTGCAACCAAAAGGAGTGCTGAAACAAGGCTGTAAGGAAGAAGTGTCAGGATAAATTCCCCAAGTCCCATACCTGTAAGGCCATAGAGATACAGGTTCTGAGGATTTCCTATAGGAGTCAGCATGCTTCCAAGATTCGCTGCCACAGTCTGAAGTACTACCGTTGGGATCATCATATCTTCTCTGTTGCAGTCATGAAGGATCATAAGTGCAAAGGGAACGAAGGTGATCAGCGCCACATCATTAGTGATCAGCATACTTCCAATAAAGCACATGAAGATCAGTACAGCAGAAAGCTGCCATCCGTTTTTTACCTTTGATAAAAGAACTCCGGCAATCTTTTCAAATACTGCATTTTCCTTAAGTCCCTGGATTATTACCATCAGTCCCCAAAGGATTCCAAGAGACCTAAAGTCAATATATCCCAGATACTCTTTTCCGGGATGTACAAAAAAAGCTGAGATTATCGCCAGTACCCAGGCGATGGTCAGAACAGTATCAGGCTTGTGTATCTTTTTCTTTATATTATTCATTGAATGTTACCTCTTTCTAAACAACGCCTACTATATTACCACAAAATAATGTTTCTTCAAATCACCGGGTTGACTAATCCAGGCAAACGTGTTACATATAAATTTAGTAAGTTTCCAAGCACAATTTGGAGGTAGAGAGGGATGTTGCGTAGGTGATATTGATTCAATAAGTAAAACACTTGCCCGAAAGGGTTATTGCGTTGCGCTTAGTAGTAAGGACAATGTTTGTTCTTATGTTGTGGATCATGTCATTTATTGCATATTCTGATACCGGGAATAGGTGCTTTTTTTGTGGGATAAAGCCCGTTTTCTAAGATAAAGCCTTTGTTTTCAAGGCAGGCTCAGGGTATAGTAATATGATTTAGTGAATCCGTTTGCGTAACGCAGGCGGATTTTTTATTGCCGCGAAATTATTATTTTGACTTGCTTAGGAGGACATAATGGAAACAAATTTATCAAAAGAAATTTCAAAAGAATTAACGGTCAAGAACCCCTTATGGACAAGGGACTTTACCATAATAACAATTGGCAGCGTAGTTTCAATGCTTGGAAACAGTATGGCTGGCTTTGCAATGAGTCTTATGGTCCTTGATTTTACCGGATCAACCATGCTCTATGCCATATACCTTATGACCTATACTGTACCACAGCTTCTGGTTCCCATTTTTTCAGGAGCTATCCTTGACAGGTTTTCAAGGAAAAAGATGATATACACTTTAGACTTTATGATGGGCGGATTATATTTACTCATGGCAATTCTGCTTACCAGCGGATGGTTCAGTTTCCCAATATTTGCACTGTTTAGCCTGACAGTTGGATCAGTGAGCAGCATTTATATGGTGGCTTATGACAGCTTTTATCCACTGCTGATCTCGGAGGGAAATTACTCAAAAGCCTATTCCATAGCCAGTGTGCTTGAGACCTTGGCAGTTTTCATGGTTCCTGTGGCCACATTCTTTTACAACATGTTTGGTATGGGGCCACTTATGATGGCCAATGCCGTATGTTTCCTTGTTGCTGCAACTTTGGAGATGCGCATTGAGGCAGAGGAAAAGTACATTGAAAAGCAAAAGAAGTCGATAGAAGGTGAAAACCTGGGTCATGTGCAGAGGATACTTGTGGATATCAAAGAGGGCTTTAGATATCTCTTTTCCGAAAAAGGACTTCTGGCAATTGCACTGTACTTCCTGTTTAGCAATATCGCTGGGGGAGCATCTAATGTAATATGCCTTCCCTACTTTAAGAGTAATTTTCCAAATGGAGAGTATCTCTTTATGTGCATATTCGGAATGGCATTTGTGGGAAGAGGTATTGGCGGATGGTTCCATTACAGAAAAAAGCTGCCTACAAAATATAAGTTTTACATAGCTCTTGTGGTCTACATAATGCTTGGAATCTGCGAGGGATTATATCTTTATACTCCTGTTGCAGTTGCCATGGTCCTCTCCTTCCTGACTGGAATTGGAGGAGTCACAAGCTACACCATAAGGATATCTTCAACTCAGAGCTATGTTCCCGATGAAAAGAAAGGCAGATTTAACGGTGCTTTTCAGGTGCTTAGCACAGCCGGAACACTTTTTGCAGAGCTGATGGCTGGTATTCTTACGGTGTATCTCGATGAAAGAGCAGTTCTTTTGCTATTTGAGATGTTGGCAGTTGTGGCAGCTATTGTGATCATCGGTGGAAACAAGAAATACGTTAAAGCAATTTATAATAGAAATATGTAATCAGATTCCTTCGAAAGGAGGTGTGACATGTCTAAGAAAATTCTTATCAGTGCAGAAAATATAAAACAGATATATGGCGAACAGACAGTTCTGGATTTTGAAAGGTTCTATCTGTATGAGGGAGAAAAGGTTGGATTAGTTGGAATGAACGGAGCCGGGAAAACAACTCTCTTGCGGATTTTAGCCGGACAGATAGAGCCCTCGTCCGGAAGCGTTAAGCTTGATTGTATCCCGTTTTACTTTGAGCAGTTTGGAAGCGGAAACTCATATTTCGATACTGATTATACCGAGGCAGGGAAGATGGGGGTCAGCGACCAGATGTGGCAGGAGAAAGTCAGCGGAGGTGAGGATACCAGAATAAGACTTGCAGAGCTCTTTTCAAGTCAAAGGGCTGTGGCGTTTTTGGATGAGCCCACATCAAATCTGGATAGCGCCGGTGTTGAGCTTTTGAAAAAGAGACTTATAGAGATAGAATCTATGGTCCTTATCAGTCATGACAGATCCTTGTTAAATGAAGTATGTGACAGGATCGTAGAGGTTTCTTTTGGCGAGCTCCATTTTTATAATGGAAATTACGATGATTACCTGGAACAAAAGGAGCAGCAAAGAAAGACAGAATATGCCGAGTACGAAAGTTACCAGGCTGAAAAACAAAGGTTAACAAATGTCTATCGGCAAAAGAAAGCCAAGGCTAAGTCCATTGAGAAAAAACCAAAGAATATCTCAGCCAGCGAGGCTAAAGCCATTGCCCTTTGCGGAAACAGAAAGCCGGAGGACAAGGCTCGTAACATGGAAAAGAGTGCTGAGAATGTCCTAAAGCGCATCGAGCACATGGAGGTTAAGCAAAAGCCAAAGGAGGAACCGGTTGCCAGACCTGATTTCAGATTGACTAATCCGCCGAGGAATCCCATTGTTATAAGAGGTGAGCATCTTACCTTTGGTTATGATGACAAGCTTATCTTTGATGATGCTGACTTTATGATACGAAACGGGTCAAAGGTTGCTCTTGTTGGTGAGAACGGAGCAGGAAAGACTACACTGATCGAGCTTATCGACGAGGGAGAGTTAGTATATGTGGTTCCGGGAGCCAAGATAGGCTACGCAAGACAGAACATGTCCCAGATAGATATGGAAAAGACTGTTCTTGAAAATGTAAGGGATGTGAGCATCCAGTCCGAGAGTATAGCACGTATCATACTGGCGAGACTTCTTTTAACTGAAAGAGATATCCGGAAGAAGGCAAAAGAGCTGTCGGGTGG
>CAMVRW010000044.1 GCA_947169985.1 uncultured Butyrivibrio sp.
TGATACGGCGACCACCGAGATCTACACTCTTTCCCTACCGACGCTCTTCCGATCTTGAGAGAATAGAGCTTGCAGACGGTTCCTACAATATCCTTACCATTTCCGAAGGATATGCGGATGTTGTGGAGGCTTCCTGTCCGGACCAGATATGCGTTCATCACAATCATATAAGGTATTCCGGAGAATCTATTGTCTGCCTTCCCAACAAGATGATCGTTGAGATCAAAGGTGGAGAGGATAACGGGATAGACGCATCGACTTATTGAAAAGAGTTTTTGGGGTGACTTGTGATGCAGAACAGGAAGATAGCTTTTTTAGGGCTTTTTGTTGCAGTGGCTTTTGTGCTTTCATATATTGAATTTATGCTGCCCATAAATATAGGAATACCGGGAGCTAAGATTGGTCTGGCCAATCTGGTGGTCATGGTGGCACTTTATACCATTGGAGAAAAAGAGGCAATCGCACTTTCCATCATTAGAGTTGTGCTGGTGGGGCTTACCTTCGGGAATCTTTCCATGATGATGTATTCCCTGGCAGGAGCAGCACTTTCTTTATTTGTGATGCTGATCGCCAAGAGATTCGGGAAATTTTCCATGACGGGAGTAAGTATCCTTGGAGGCGTATTCCATAACGTGGGCCAGATCATAGTTGCAATGCTGGTTTTGGAAACCGGAAGTCTTATCTATTACCTTCCTTTCCTTATCGTAATTGGAACCATTACAGGTGTTATTATTGGAGTTATAGCAAACCTCATCACTGTGAGGGTGAAAAGAGCTTTTGTTATGTGACAGTGTAGTTTAGGAGTTGTTTTTGTAAGATCATCGCAGGGAGAATGCCATGGTTGGAATCAGGGAAATAGCTTTAAAGGCCGGTGTGTCAATGACCACGGTTTCAAATGTTCTTAACAAGAAAAAGAATGTGGGAGCGGGGACTCGTGAAAAGATCCTTAAGATCGCTGATGAACTGGGATATATTCACAAGGAACAAAACGGAATAGACGGAAAGAGGCGGACCATTATCGTCAGCTTTAGTGATTTTGATACACTCTTTTACCTGGATATACTTCATGGAGTTAGTGATTACGTGGGCAAACAGGGATATCATATTCTTATTTGCAACGGCGATGACCTTGCCCATTATTCCGATCCGGATGAGGTCTGTGGATGCATAATCTTAAGCTCACAGATACTGGATTCCCAGGTTCTTGCTGTGGCAGACAAGGGACTTCCGGTAATAACCCTGGACAGGGAACTGGATCATCCCAATGTGAAGGCCATGATCGTCAATAACTACGAGGGCGAGAGACAGCTTATACAAAAGCTTGTGGATGAGGGATATAAGTCCTTTGCCTTTCTTTCGGGGCAGAACACAGCTGACAATAAGGAACGCTATAACGCCTTAAGGGATGTCCTTAAGACCAACAAGATCTCTTTTAACAGAAATGATCTGTACGAGGGGGACTGGAGAGAAAAGAGCGGAGTTCAGGCAGCAAGGCTTATCATGCTTCAGGATAAGATGCCATCAGTCCTGGTCTGTGCCAACGATATGATGGCCATTGGAGCGATTCGCTATTTTACAGAGAATGGCATTAGAGTGCCTGAGGACATTTCGGTATGCGGCTTTGACGATATAATTATTTCCCGCTATCTGGGACTGACTACGGTAAGTGTTCCGGATTATGAGAGAGGCTTTCTGGCGGGACAGGCTCTTTTGAGTATACTGGATGGATCCGGAGATTATGAGACCTACAGGATCGGAGCCAGGGTGAAATGGAGGAAGACAGCACAGCTTTCCCATAAGTGATAACCTGATATTTAACCGGATTTTACTAAAATAGTAAAGGGCTTTAGTAAAATATATCTGAGTTTAGTAAAATTACAAACCTTCCATGTGTGAAAATTACATATGGAAGGCCTTTTTTTATATCAAACAACCAAAAATAACATGCATTATTGCGGATTATTTAGTGAATTGCTTAGTATATAAGCATCAGAGCGAACGAAGTATTTTTCATAATAAAGGAGGAGAACATGAAGAAGAAAGCATTAGCACTTTTGCTCGCAGCAACATCAACAATTACATTTGCACTGGCAGGCTGTGGAGTTACCACTACAGGTAACACAGAGACTACAGGCAGCACATCATCTGACGCAACTACACAGGAAGCCACAACGGCTCAGACACCTGCAGCAACAGCTGATGATGCTGAAGGAACAACAATCAGACTGGTTAATAATAAGGCTGAGATCCAGGAAGGCCTGGCTATCCTTGCAGACACTTATAAGGAGCAGACCGGTGTAACAGTTTCCATCGATACAATTGGTGGTGGACAGGATACACAGGCAATCCTTAAGAACTACTATCAGGCAGGCAATATGCCGGATATCTTCGTATTTGAAGGTGATACACACTATGAGACCTGGAAAGACCTTCTTGCTGATCTTTCAGATGAAGCATGGACCAAGGATACAGAGGCTGAGTATGTAGCTGCTGATGGTCATGTATATGGTTTTCCAACAACGACAGAGGCAATTGGACTGTCATACAACAAGTCAATCCTCGACAAGGCAGGAATTGATCCTAAGTCTATCACAGGTCCTGAGAGCATGAGAGCAGCTTTTGAAAAGCTTGATTCCATGAAGGATGAGCTTGGCCTCACAGCAGTTGTTGGTTATTATACAGAGTCCGCAAATCTCTGGTGGACAGCTGGACAGCACCTGTTTGGAACATACCTTGATTCCGGACTTGCACGTAACGATACAACATATCTTGATCTCATCAATGATGGCGGAAAGCTTGATATGGACCGTGCTAAGCCTTTCGCAGAGATGGTAGCTCTTTTCAATGAGTACACAGACCCTAAGGGTATTTCAGGATCCTATGATGATCAGGTTCTTGGCTTTGCAAGCGGAAAGTACGCTTTCGTAACTCAGGGATCTTGGATTGGTGCATCTATGACAACAACCTATGCTGATCAGTACGCTGAGGCAGGAAACTTTGAAGTAGGAATGATCCCTTATGCATTCATCGAGGGTCAGGACACAATACAGACAAATTCACCTAACTGGTGGGGACTTTACAGTGATGGAAACGTTGAAGCATCCAAGGCATTTATCCAGTGGTGCTCAGAAAACGAAGGCGGACAGCAGATCCTTGCTGAGAAGTGCGGCTGCGTTTCACCTTTCACTTCATCAAAGTATGCTCCTGAAGATCCTTATGCAGCAACAATCGGTGAGTATACAGCAGCAGGAAAGACTTCAGCTTGGCACTGGCAGGGCTGGAAAGCAGGACTTGCCCAGAATGTAACATCCGTAGTATTCCAGGATTTTGCAAAGGGCTCAATTAAAGATACAGATCAGTTCCTTGATACACTTCAGAAAGCAATAGAGGCATATTATGCACAACAGTAATCGTGTCATTATACGAGACGAGAACTACGACAACAAAACACTTAGATTAAATGAAACATTGTTTTCAAATGCCAATGGGTACATTGGAGTCAGGGGCACACTTGAAGAAGGTGTGCCCGATGACTTTAATACCATGCGAGGGATGTACCTGGCGGGGGTCTATGAGATCATTCCCATGAAGCAGGCTGAGAGTCTGTGCAATCTGGTTGAACAAAAGCAGACAATGCTAAATGTGGCGGATACACAGTCCATAGATCTTTACATCTGTGGAGAGCGCTTTGACCTGGGAACCGGGGAAATCATCTCCAACAAGAGGATCCTGGACATGGACAATGGTTTCACCTCCAGGCAGATCCTTTGGAAGAGCCCCCTTGGCAATACGGTAAAGATAGTTACAAAAAGGATGACTCACTTTGACATCCCCCAGCTCTTCACTATTGAATACAGTGTTACTTCCATGGACTTTGATGGCGAGATAGTTTTTGATTCCTGGCACATAGGTAATGTCACAAACTATTCGGATCCAACAGATCCAAGACTTGCAGCAGAAAGTCCATCTTACCTTACGGTCAATTGTGCTGAGGCTATTGACAATTCCATCTTTTGTGTGAGCAGTACAAAGGTAAGTAACATAAGTATTGCTTCAGCCACTTCCAACATCCTGATAGGCGAGGACGATTATATCGATGTGTATGACAATACCGATGATAGGCGGGTATGCACTTATATCAAAGGGCATATTTCAGAGGGACAGGAAATACGCCTCGTAAAGTTCTCTTCTTTTTCTGACTCACTGAAGAGTGAAGATCCGGCAAAAGACGCTATGGCGGTCCTACAGGATGCCCTGGAAGAGGTGGGATCTGATGGAAGCGGTCTTGAGCACTTATACGATAGACAGACAAAGATCCTTAAAAGTTTTTGGGATCAGTCAGCAGTGGAGATCTACGGCGATGACGACCTGGATCTTGCCATGAGCTTCAATATGTATCAGTTATTCTGCTCGGCTCCAAGGACACCCGGATACAGCATGGCTGCAAAGGGGCTTACAGGAGAGGGCTACGAAGGTCATTATTTCTGGGATACAGAGATGTATGCACTTCCTTTCTTTACCCTGACTGATGCAAAGCTTACAAGAAATATACTACATTTCAGATATAAGACCCTTCAGAAGGCTAAGGAAAACGCCGGCCTTCTTGGGCACAAAAAGGGTGCACTCTATCCTTGGCGTACCATAACCGGCGAAGAGTGCTCTGGATATTTCCCCAGCGGAACAGCTGCGTACCATATCAATGGCGCTGTTTCCTATGCAATCGTTCAGTACTTTCTTGCAACCGGAGATGAGAGCTTCATCCTGAAGGAAGGAGCGGAGATACTTGTTGAGATAGCAAGACTGTGGCTGGATACAGGAAACTACGATCGCAAGGGCCGCTTTGTTATTAACGAAGTTACAGGTCCTGACGAGTACACCTGCATGGTGGACAACAATTTCTATACCAACTGTGCAGCAGCCCATGGAATGAAATGGACCATAAAGCTTTTAGAAAAATTTGCCAACACTCCTGAGATCATAGCGCTCAAGCAAAAGCTTGCTCTCACTGATAAGGAGATCCTTGATATTTCAAAGGCGGCAGAGAGCATTTACATTCCCTATGATGAAGAACTTGGAATAAATCCTCAGGATGATTCGTTCCTTCAAAAGCCCGTCTGGGATCTTGCTTCGACCCCAAAGGAGGAGTTCCCACTGCTTCTTCATTATCATCCTTTGCACCTTTACAGATATCAGGTCTGCAAACAGGCGGATACGGTTCTGGCTCATTTTCTTTTCCCTGACAGCGCAAGCGTCGAGACCATGGAAAAGAGCTTTAGGTACTACGAGAAGATAACGACTCACGATTCGTCCCTGTCCACCTGCGTGTTCTCAATGCAGGCATCAAGACTTGGATTATATGACAAAGCAGCTGAGTATTTCGGAGATTCTGCAAAGTTGGATCTTTTAAACCTTCATGGAAACAGTGCAGATGGAGTACATACAGCCAATATGGGTGGCTCCTACATGGCATTTATCTACGGCTTTGGCGGCATAAGAATTGACGAGGAGGGCCTTTCCATCAATCCTTTCCTGCCGGGAACACTTAAGGGGTATTCTTTCAAATTTGGGTATCATGGCAGACTGATCAAAGTTTCTGTAGATGCTAAAGAGACTTTGGTGGAACTTGTAAGCGGGGAAGATCTTGAATTCTGCCATGGAAAAGAGCGTTATAGGCTTACCGGGGGAGAAAAATGCAATATAAAGCAATAATATTTGATCTTGATGGAGTACTTGTTTTTACCGACAAGTATCACTACCTGGCATGGAAAAAGCTTGCCGACAGATTAGGAATAGACTTTACTGAGAAAGACAACGACAGATTAAGGGGAGTCAGCAGAGAAGAGAGCTTTGACATCATTCTTGAAAAATATCAGGGTGACCCGATCCCAGAGGATAAGAAAAAAGAGTATCTGGAGGAGAAGAATGACATCTACAGGGAAAGCCTTGGAGAAATGACAAAGGATGATGTGACAGACGAAGTTCGAAAGACTCTTCTTGGGCTTAGGGAAGCCGGATACAGACTTGCTATAGGTTCTTCCAGCAAGAACACAGCATATATCCTTGAGAGATGCGAACTGACGGATGCCTTTGACAAGGTGGCTGACGGAACAATGATTACCAGATCAAAACCGGACCCTGAGGTGTTCCTTAAGGCAGCTCAGTTCCTTGGAGAAAACCCATCTGACTGTCTTGTGGTAGAGGATGCAGATGCAGGAATTACTGCCGCTCATGCAGCGGGAATGGATGCTGTAGCCATAGGCGCAGCAGGAAGCGGACGAGCTGACTACAACATAAGCTCTTTTAAAGAACTTTTGGATATTTTATGTGAATGAAAAATGTGTATAGCTTTGAAAAAAGGGAACTGTCTGACAGTTCCCTTTTGTGATAAGATTTTTTTACCGGAGGGCATAATTATGATCAGAAAGTACAGGATTGGAGAGCCGATCCCAACGGATTCGGTGGTAAAAGAAATTGAGATAACAGAGGGCAGCATTCCCTATTTTTCAATGGATACTGAGGGAAAAGAGCTGTCTCTTCTGCTTGAAAAAAATGACAAGGTCTTTGGACTTGGTGAAACCGTAAGGGGAATAAATAAGAGGGGATGGCTGTACAGCAGCAATAATTCGGATGATCCCAATCATACCGAGAATAAGCACTCCCTCTATGCATCACAGAATTTCTTTGTGGTGTTCTCTAAGAAAAGACAATTTGGCGTATATGTGGATACTCCCGGAAAGGTGAACTTTGACATTGGATATTCAAAGCTTGATAAGCTGACTGTGGCTTTTGAAGATTTCGATGCTGACATATATATCGTTGATGGCGACAGCGTTTTGGACATCGTCAGTCAGTTCAGACAGATCATTGGCAGGAGCTATATTCCCCCAAGGTGGGCCTTTGGATTTGGCCAGAGCAGATGGAGCTATATGACTGCGGATGAAGTCAGGGAGGTGGCTGATAAGTACCAGGAAGCTGGAATCCCGCTGGACATGATCTATCTTGATATTGATTACATGGAGAGGTACAAGGACTTTACAGTAGATGATAGCTCTTTTCCTGAGTTCCCGAAGTTTGTAGAGGAGATGAGAGCAAGGGGCATCCATCTTGTGCCTATCATTGATGCCGGCGTCAAGATCGAAGAGGGGTACGATGTATACGAGGAAGGCGTTGAAAAGGGATATTTTGTCAAAAAAGATAATGGCGAAAACCTGGTGGCTGCTGTCTGGCCGGGAAAGGTGCATTTTCCTGACTTTTTGAATGAGGAGGCCAGAGCCTGGTTTGGAAATAAGTATAAGGTTTTGATGGACCAGGGAATTGACGGATTCTGGAATGACATGAATGAGCCGGCCATATTCTATACCCAGGATCATCTGGAGGAAGTTTTTGAGCAGATAGAGGATTATAAGGGAAAGAACCTGGATGTGCAGTCGTTCTTTGACTTTAAGGATCTGGTTGGCTCCATTGATAATAATCCGGAGGATTACAAGCGCTTTTATCATGAATATAAGGGCAGGAGGATCAGGCACGACAAGGTTCATAATCTCTTTGGCTATAACATGACAAGGGCAGCAGGGGAGGCTTTTGAAAAGCTTTCTCCGGATAAAAGGATATTGATGTTCTCAAGGTCTTCATATATCGGAATGCATCGCTATGGCGGTATCTGGCACGGCGACAACCATTCCTGGTGGTCACATCTGCTTTTGAATATCCAGCAGATGCCGGCTGTTAATATGTGTGGATTCTTGTACACTGGCGCTGATATTGGCGGCTTCGGAAGTGATACCACAGAGGACCTGGTGCTTAGATGGACAGCCTTTGGCATATTCACACCTCTTTTCAGAAATCACTCTGCAAGATACACCAGAAGGCAGGAACTGTATCGCTTTGATAATGTGCCGGTGCTCAGGGATTTTATAAGGCTAAGATATGCGCTGATCCCTTATCTGTACTCGGAATTTATGAAGGCTGCGCTAAATGACAGGATGCTCTTTAAGCCCCTGTGCTTTGAGTATGATGACGACAGAAGCGCACTTGTGGAGGATCAGCTTCTTCTTGGTGAGAGCATAATGCTGGCTCCGGTTTATACCCAGAATGCGCAGGGAAGATATGTTTATCTGCCTGAGGAGATGAAACTTGTGAGATTCAGGGCATTTGATGACTATGATGAAGATGTTATGAGTGCGGGGGACCATTATGTCAGGGCAGAGCTTAATGAGATCCTTGTGTTTGTTCGAAAGGGCCATGTATTGCCTCTGGCAAAACCTGAAAAGAGCATGGGAAAAGTGGGCGTTTCAGATCTGACATTTATTTGTCATGGCGCAGAGCCAGGCTCCTATGATCTCTATTCTGATGATGGTGAAAGCAGAGTTGTTTGAGTAGTTGAAATAAAGATATAATGTTATCATTAAATTGGCGGCGGAAAACGGCGATTCAGGGAAGGAGATTTTTATGGAGAAGGCAAAAGTATTTTTTACGGATTTCAGGACCCAGCTGGATGTTCCACAGACAGCAAAACTGCAGCGCCTCATAAGAAGAGCAGGGATCGATAGCATCGATTTTGAGGGGAAGTTTGTTGCCATCAAGATGCATTTCGGAGAACTGGGCAACATGTCCTATCTGCGTCCCGGCTATGTTAAGGCTGTTGCTGACCTTGTCAAGGAACTTGGAGGAAAGCCCTTCCTTACAGACTGCAACACACTGTATCCCGGGAGCCGTAAGAATGCAGTAGACCACCTCTACAATGCTGAGGTAAACGGTTTTAACAGTGTTACTACAGGATGCTACGTTATCATTGCCGATGGCCTTAAGGGCACAGATGAAGCAGTTGTTCCTGTGCCAAACGGAGAGTATTGCAAGGAAGCTCAGATTGGAAGAGCTCTTTATGATGCTGATATTATCATCTCCCTTTCTCATTTTAAGGGACATGAGATGACAGGCTTTGGCGGAGCCATCAAGAACATTGGAATGGGCGGCGGAAGCAGAGCCGGCAAGATGCAGCAGCACAACGACGGAAAGCCCATAGTTGACCCTGAGCTTTGCAGATCCTGCCATATCTGTGCAAGAGAGTGCGGATCAGATGCTATTTCCTATGAATCTGGAAAAGCCTTTATTAACCAGGATCTCTGTAAGGGCTGCGGAAGATGTATCGGAGCCTGCGCATTTGACGCCATCAGCGCCCAGCAGGACAGTGCGAAAGAGGCCCTTTGCTGCAAGATGGCAGAGTACACAGCGGCAATCTGCAATGGCAAGCCAACCTTCCATATCAGTCTTATTATGGACGTTTCTCCTAACTGCGACTGCCATGGAGAGAATGATGCTCCAATCCTTCCAAACATCGGCATGTTGGCATCCTTTGACCCTGTAGCTTTGGATCAGGCCTGCGCAGATCTTTGCCTTGCAGCTGAGCCTGTTCGCAACAGTCAGCTTGGAGACCACCTTGCTCAGGAAGGCTGGCACCATCACCACGACCACTTCCTTGACTCCAACCCAAATGTTAAGTGGAAAGAGACCTTAGAGCACGGCGAAAAGATCGGACTTGGCACAAGAGAGTATGAACTTATTAAGATGTGAGTATAAAGGAAAAACCGGGAACATCTAGGTGATGTTTCCGGTTTTTCTATAGTGCGCATAGCGCCGTACGTTTCTTAGCGATAATGATTATTCATGATAGAAACAATCTCTTTGGGATTATAAAGCGTTGTTTCAGCTGCGTCATCCGGATTTACTGACAGTGGATAATCGGGAGTTGCACCTCCATCTACTGATTTATTACTGGAATCAGTCATGACTGTGGAAGAGGAAATGCGATAGTAGTTACATTCATTTGGCAGTGCCAGCATGTTAACCAGACACCCTCCTCCTCCGGAAGTTTCCCCGATCAAAGGAATGCCTCGCTCCTTTGCCAGTGTGGGCGCATAATTTCCGCAGGAATATGAATATCTTGATATCATGATAGCGTAGTTGAAACCGTATTTTACGTCCGCATCTTTTTCATCTATGGAACCATCCAGATTTTTATCTGCGTTGAAAATACCTTTTTTCCATGCCCCTGTATTTACATTATAGTGGTAGAAGAAAGCATTATCCTCATAGATCATACTGAGGATGTAGCCCATGGTCTGATCACTTCCGCCTCCGTTAGTGGAAAGATCCAGAACAAAGTTATCGCACTTGTTTTCTTTTGCATATTCTAAAGCTTCCACAAAGGGCCTTACTCCGGAATCCTGGATGATCACATCATCATCGAATGCATCAAACTGGAAGATTGCTGTATTGTTAAAAAGATAAATAGAAGCAATTTCTTGCTCATATTCATTTTCCCATGTCCTTGTGGGCTCTCCAAATCCTTCCAGGCGCTGGGCAGTCAGCCTGTTGGCAGTAACAAAAACATTTTCCCAAAGGTCTAAAACCTTGTTGGCTGCTTCCTTGGAAGTGGAATCTTCATCAAGGAGCCCTCGGTAGTCTTTGCTCACTTCCAGGTCTTGGTTATTAAGAAGCCTGAAAATAAAAGAACTACTGAAGAAGGAATGGCCTCCATCAAACAGCAGATCATCCAGCATGATAAGTCCCTGTGCGTATTCTGCTTTGTTTGTGGAAGAAAGATAGGTCTTCATCTGTTTAAGGTCAATTCCATTTAGCGTCCCGCCTTCTTCCAGGGTTTTATCAAGTCCAAGGGTGCTTAGTTTCTCCACAAATTCCGGAGACAGGGCCCGTCCTGGTCTTCCGTAGAGGTTATCAAGTGCAAAGCACAGCTCACGATACGCGTAGGCAGCCACATCCTGTTCTCTGGTCAGAGTTTCAAAATACTCATTCTCTTTAGCCGCAATATTATCCGCTGCATCTGCTCCGGAGGAATCTTCCCTGATAAAATAGATCGCTCCATCGATATAATCAGAATAGGTCAGGCTCTGATCTAATATATCCGACCAGGTGGAGAGTGGGAGGAAAACCTGTCCGTTCTGGGCATGGATATCTATTCCGTATCCTGACAGATCATAGGTTACCTTTGGGTCGCCTTCCCGGGACACAAGAGTTGTGCTTACATAATCTACCATGGTCCCATCTGTCTTTCCGACTACAAATTCGTTAAAATCTTCAAAGGTCAGCGTTTCTTTTTTGGTGTCGATCTTTAGCTTGCTGCCGGTCTTTCCGGTATTCTTGTTCTTTCCGATGACCGTATAATGAGTTCCCCATCCTGTCAGCGTATAATCGGAATCCTCGCCATAGACAAGGTCCAGGTATTGTTCCAGACTGACATAGGGAACATTAGGCATAGCGTCGTTAAACACACAGGTAATTTCAGATTGCTCAGTGGCATCTTTTTCGTATACGGTTACCTGTTTCTGGGTAAAAGAGCTATTGGCGTCTTGAGAGCCAGTTCCAGCTCCGCAGCCATATAGAAGCATACCAGCTATCAGGGTACCCAAAACGACAATTTGCCTTCTCTTCATTAGCTTTTTCTCCAATCACTAAATGTAGAAACGCTGAAAAAAGGCCCTCTTGTGATATTTCATCATAGAAGGCCTCTATCACCAGCATTCATGAATAACGCTGTCTTTATGCTATGAATTCTTTAAAATCTTGACAAGGCTCCGTCAGACTTAAGGCTGCTCAAACGTCCTTTCTTTCCATTGCTTGCAATACCTGCTTCACTTGCAATACCTGCATTGTTTGCAACACCGGCAACACCAGCCACGCCAGCAACACCAGCTACGCCAGCCACACCTGCTTTCACGCCGCCTGAAACGTTCTCAAGCTCATTATCATTAAGAATTGCTTTGTTCTCGTTTTTCTGCTCCATCACATTTCCTCCTTCTTTTTTAGGAATTATTTGACCCAGTTATTTATGTATACGAATGAAAACCGGGTAGGGCAATTAAAAATGAAGATTTTCTTTTTTTATTATAAATTACCATGGGAGATATATGTGTGAGCGTAATGATGTTTATAAAATTTTTATAATTGCGTAGAGATAAATAAAAAAGGAAAGCAACGAATGCTTTCCTTTTTTAGTAGCGAGAGGGGGACTTGAACCCTCGACACCGCGGGTATGAACCGCGT